>JANQFM010000105.1 GCA_028277865.1 Acidobacteriota bacterium | reverse complement strand
ACCACCGGCTAATATCCGAGGCCCCTCCGGGGCCGGTTTAGGGAGGCGGATCGCTTCTTGACAGTTTTGTGAACTTCTTGCGGGCCTAGGCGGCCCTAGAAGACAGGCCAGATCAAAGGCAGGGTGATCAGTGTGACGATGAGTATGACCAGATTCAGGGGGGCGCCCACCCGAGTATAGTCGAAAAAACGATATCCGCCGGGACCGAATACGAGCACATTGGCCTTGTGGCCTACCGGAGTCAGGAAGCTCGTGGAGGCGCCGATGACGGTCGCCAGGACAAAGGGCTCGATATTTGCGCCCAGGCTGACGGCAGCGTCGATGGCGATGGGGACCATCAGCACGACGGCGGCCGCATTGGACATGGGTTGTGTAATCAGGGCCGATAAGATATAGATAGCCGCCAGAACCGCCATCGGCCCCCAACCTCCCGCTGCGCCCAGCAGGATGTCGGCGATGTAACGGGCCGTTCCAGTCACCTCCATGGCCGTTCCCAGCGGCAGCATGCCGGCCACCAGGAAGACGGTTTTCCATTCGATGCTCTGGTAGGCTTCCTCCATGCTCAGGCAGCCGCTGAGGACCATCAAGACGGCGCCCGCCACCATGGCCGTCGCGATCGACAAGCCTGCGAACATGACCAGCCCCAGCACGAAAAGCATGATGGCTACCGCGAAGGGGGCCTTGCCGCGTCGGCTCGGCTTGATCTCGTGCGGCTCCAGCAACAGGAACTCGTCGCCTTGTTCGAGGGAGTCGACACGGTGAGTTGGGCCGAGCAGCAGCAGGGCGTCCCCGAACTGAAGCTTGACTGAGCGCAGGCGCTCGGTAATGATTTTGCCGCGCCTCCAGATCGCCAATACGTTGAAGCCGTAGCGGTCGCGAAAGAAAATCTGCTGCAGGCTTTTCCCCACCAGATGAGTATTGGGGGCCAAGGTGGCTTCGACGATGGCGACTTCTCTCCCTTCGAAGGCGGCCAGATCGTCTTTCAATTCGGCTTCGACACGCAGCCCCAGCTCTTGACGGGCCCGGATGAGATTGTCGACGCTGCCGCGGATGAAGAGCAGATCGCCGGCTTGGAGCCGGGAGTTCCGGAAGAGATTGGTCCGCACCTGGCCTTCGCGGTTCATCGAAACCACGGTGAGGTCGTATCGCTTGCCCAGGGCGGCTTCTTGGAGTGTTTTGCCGGCAAGGACGCTGTCGTCCTGGACCTTGACTTCGCTGATGTACTCCCGCAGCCGCCGCGGCGACGTCCCCACCGCTTCCGGCGTCTCCCGGACGGGGAGAAGCTTTCGACCCAGAAGGGCCATGTAGAGTACTCCGACGGCGAAGACGATCAGCCCGGTGGGCAGGAAGTCGAAAAAGCCGAAGCTTGGCAGCCCCCGATCAATCAGGATGTTGGCGCCCAGGATATTGGCGGGAGTGCCGATCAGGGTCATGTTGCCGCCCATCAGCGAGGAAAACGACAAAGGGATCAGCAGCCGGGAAACCGGCACGTTGCTTCGGCGGGAGATGCCGATCACGGCCGGCAGCAGCATGGCCGTGGCCCCCACGTTGTTCATGAAGGCCGACATGATGCCGCAGCTCACCATGATCACCACAATCAGGCGGATTTCGCTCCGGCCCGCCAGGCGCAGGATGGCGTGCCCCATCCAGTCGGCCACACCTGTGGCAAAAAGCCCTCCCGAGACGATGTAGACCGCCCAAACAGTGATCACGGCTGGAGAGGAAAATCCCGCAAACGCCTGCTTGGCGTCGACGAGTTGGGTAAAGGCGACCGTCAGCAGCACGATCAGTGCGATCAGGTCGACGCGCAGCTTCTCAGTGGCGAACAGCACCACTGCGACCGCCACGATGCCCAGCGTGAGTCCGATTTCCAGAGTCATGGCCTGCTGTCCCGCGTTTGCCGGCGCTCGCTGCGCCAGGCGCTCTCCTGCGGGATCATATCGGGCCAGCGAATCCGCGTCGAGCCAGAATCGTCGAAAAGCAACCGGGATGCGCTTCGTGGCGGCCCGAAAACAACGGGGAGGACGTGCCCAAAATCGCACTTTTGCTGATTGCTGCTTCTCTGACGGGGCGCTATAATTCCAGCCTTTGCACATTCCGCCATGAGCACACGAGTTCGTTTCGCTCCCAGCCCCACAGGCTACCTGCACATCGGCGGCGCCCGAACGGCGCTGTTCAACTATCTGTTCGCACGCCAGACGGGCGGCAGTTTCATCCTTCGCATCGAAGACACCGATGCCGAGCGATCCTCCCCGGAAATGACCCAGGGCATATTGACAGGCTTGAGCTGGCTGGGATTGGATTGGGACGAAGGGCCGATCTTCCAGTCCGAACGGCGCGATCTTCATCGCCAAGTGGGTGAAAAGCTGCTCGACGGCGGCCATGCCTACCGTTGCTTTTGCACCTCCCGGCAACTGGAAGAGCGCAAGGCGTCCTTCGCAGGGGGCGAAAATGCCTGGAGCTACGACGGGATGTGCCGCCGATTGGACGCTTCCGACGCATTGCGCAGGGCAAAGGACGGCCAGGCGCATGTGCTGCGCCTTAAGGTTCCGACAGGCCGCAAAGTCCGCTTCAAGGACTGGGTCTACGGCAAGGTGGAGGTTGACAGTCAGACAGTGGAGGACTTCATCCTGCTCCGTTCGGACGGCATGCCCACCTACCATCTGGCCGTGGTGACGGACGACTCGGATCTGGGGATCACCCACGTCATCCGGGGAGTGGATCACCTGGGCAACACGGTCAAGCATCTGCTCATCTACCAGGCCTTGGGAATCCGGCCTCCTCATCACGCCCATCTGCCCCTCATTCTGGGGCAGGACCGCAAGCGGCTCAGCAAGCGGCACGGCGCCACATCGGTGCTGGAATACTCGCAGCGAGGATTCTTGCCCGCCGCCATGCGAAATTACCTGGCATTGCTGGGTTGGTCCCCCAAGTCCAACCAGGAGATCTACAAAGGCCGGGAATTGACCCAGGCATTCGATTTGAAGCGGGTCAACAAGGCGGACGCCGTCTTCGACCGGCAAAAGCTGGAGTGGCTCAACGGCAAGCACCTTTCTGATAAGGCGCCGGATGAGCTGGAAGCACCGGTGCGTCAGGCTCTTGAAAAAGCCGGCCTTTGGAAGCAAGCTTATGCAGCTGAGCGGCATCAGTGGTTTCTGGACATTATCCGGCTTCTTCAACCCCGCATGAAGACTTTTTCCGAATTCGCCGAGTTGGGGCGCGCCTACTTCAGCGATGACTTCGAGTATGAGCAGGCAGCCGTCGAGCGGTTTCTGCCTGCCCAAGGCCAGTCGGAACTGGCGGCTGCGCTTGAAGAGCTTCGTTCGCACTACTCGGCGCTGCACCCATTCGACCTCGGCAGCAGCGAAGAAGCGCTGCGGGAAACCTGTCGGCGGCACCAAATCAAGCCGGGCGCCCTGATCGGCGCCGTACGGGTCGCTTTGACCGGCCATGCGGTCGCACCAGGAATTTTCGACGTCATCGTCCAACTGGGTCGGCAGGCCACTGTTGACCGACTGGGAAGGGTGATCCAATTCTTGCGATGAATCCTTCCCTCCTCTTAACCGTGGTCGTTCCAGCCTATAACGAGCAGGAGCGCCTGGGATCCAGCCTGCAGCGGATGTCCGACTACCTGCAGTCTCAAAAGGACACTTTTGAGATCCTGGTGATCGACGATGGATCGTCAGACCAGACTGCACGGGTCGCCCATGAATTCGCCCAGCGCTGCGGCAGCCCCGTCCGGGTCTTCACGAATGCCTGCAACAGGGGGAAAGGCTACAGTGTCCGCCGAGGGATGCTGCTGAGCAGGGGAAGGTACGGCCTGTTGAGCGACGCGGATATGAGCACCCCCATCGAAGAATTGCCCCATCTGCGCGAGCGCATGGAGCGGGACGGCCTGGCCATCGTCTTTGGGTCACGCGAAGCCCGGGGCGCAAAGGTGGAAGTCCGGCAGCCTTTTTGGCGGGAAAGCAGCGGCAAGCTCTTCAACATGTTGATGCGCTCCATCACGGGCCTGCCTTTTTCGGACACCCAATGCGGCTTTAAGCTGTTTGATCTTGAACAATCCCGAATTCTCTTCCAATTGCAGCGAATCGATGGGTTCGGCTTCGACGTTGAGATCCTCTATATCGCCAGAAAAAAAGGCCTCGAAGCCCAGGAGGTCGCTGTGACTTGGCGCAACGCCGAGGGAAGCAAGGTGGGCTTGATGTCCGGCTTGGCTGCAATTCGCGACCTCTATGCAATCCGTCGTAATGACCGAATGGGGCTCTATGAAATGCCTCCGCCCAGCTTGATGTCCGATTGAGAGAATCAGCCGCTGACCCTTTCCTCCCTCATTTTGCCCTCCGTTTCAGGCGGCGGCGAGCCGAATTCACCTTGTCGTGACTGCCTCGTTTGCGCATTGCTCGCAGAAATGCCAGTCGGGTGATATAAACTGCGGTGGGATAAGGGGGCTAACCTGGATTTCTCACGGGTTGCCCGCTACCGCAACCCGTGAGAAATCCAGGCTAATTCATTGAAAGGGTCGAAGGCGGCGATGCAAAAGTGGGCAGCACTTCTGATCGGCTTTTCCCTACTGCTGGCTTCCTGCGGCAGTACAGACCCCGCCGAGCCAAGCAGGCAGGATTTTCCGCTGCCTGCCGGCGCGCAGACTCTCCAGTTGCAGGGCAAACCCGGCGGAACGCTGCGCTATCCGCTCTCGGGCGAACCTGCGACCTTTAATCTGCTGGCTGCCCAAGACACGCGTTCGATAGTGGTGGGCTTGCTTTTCACCGCTACCCTGCTGGAGCTGGACCCCATCGATCAGACTATTCAGCCCGGTGTGGCTGAAAGCTGGCAGATCTCTGAGGATGGGCTGACGGTCACACTGAAACTCCGGTCGGGACTGCTCTTCGGGGACGGCACCGCACTGAGTGCCCAGGACGTGCTGTTCACCTTCCAGCAAATCATGCGCGAGGAATCGCAGACCCATTTTAAAACCAACTTCCATTTTCCGGGTCAGTCGCTCAGCTTCGAAAGCCCCGACGCGCAGACGGTTCGTATCCTGCTGGCTCGCCCAGATGCTTCGATGGAGTTCTTCCTGAGCCAAATACCCGTGCTTCCCCGCCACTTGCTGTCCGGCTCTTCCAGGCCCATTGAGGAGGAATGGAATCTGGAGACGCCCGCCGATCAGATAACCGGATTGGGGCCGTTTCTGATCGAGTCTCATCAACCCGGCCTGATGACGGTGCTGCGCCGCAACCCTCATTACTGGAAAGTCGATTCCGAAGGCTTGAGGCTGCCTTACCTGGACCGGATCGAACTCCACTACATCACAGACATCAACAACCAGGTGCTGCGGCTGCAGGCGGGGGAGCTGGACCTGATCGACCAGGTGCTGACGCCTGAAAGTTTCCAACTGCTGAGCCGCGATCAGAGCAGTATCACAGCCACCGACGCCGGGCCATCCAACAAGCTTTCGCTGCTCTGGTTCAATTTGAATCCGGAAGGCAGCTCCGAGGACGGGCAACCACTGCTCAGCGAAGAAAAGCGCCGCTGGTTTTCAGACCCCGACTTTCGCAGGGCAATCAGCCTGGCCATTAACCGCCAGGAAATCTCCCGGATCGTCTTTCTGGGGTATGCCACGCCGGCCTCCGGTGTAGTGACGGCTCTGAACCGGACCTGGCGCGCCCCGCAAATCGCGCCGCTGCGGCACGATCGGCAAGCTGCCAGGCGATTGCTGCAGGAGGCCGGATTCTCCTGGGGGGGCGGCGGCGACGGTCAACTCCTGGGACCGCAGGGAAAAGCAGTCCGCTTCGAGCTTCTGACCACCACCGAAACCTCGCTCAACCGAATGGCGGCCTTGATCCAGCAAGACCTGAAAGCAATCGGCATCGACATCTCCCTGCGCCAGGAGGAGCTGCGCTCCGTGATCTCCCGCGTGATCAATGCGCGACGCTATGACGCCGCCCTGTCCAGCTTCACCCTTCCTTGGGAGCCTTCCGACTTGGGCAGCTTCTTCTATTCAAGCGGCCAAGCGCACCTGTGGAACCCTATGCAGCTGCAGCCGGCCACCGCTTGGGAGCAGCGCATCGACGATTTGATGTCCGACCAACGGGTCACGCTGGATCATGAAAAGCGCCGCAACCTCTTTCACGGGGTTCAACAGGTTATGGCTGACAATGCGCCCGCACTCCCCCTGATTCACTGGAACCTGCTCATGGCCCACCGCTCGCAATTGCGCAATCTGCAGCCCACTGACCTGGTTCAGTGCTGCCTGTGGAATGCCTGGGAGCTTTATTTCGATCCTCAATGACGGCTTTACAGCCACTGACTCGCCCGATTTCCGAACGAACGTTCGCCGGGAACCTTGATGAGCGGATTCCTGTTTCGACGCCTCAGGCAAACCTTGCTGCTGCTCTTCCTGCTCTCCCTATTCGTTTTTCTTCTTTTCGACCTGATTCCGGGAGACTACTTGACCGAGATGGAGATGAGCCCTTCGGTCTCCGCCCAGAGGGTCGAGCAGCTGCGCGCTCAGTACGGCCTGGACAAGCCTTTCTTGGTCCAATACTTCACGTGGCTCAAAGCGGTCCTGGGCGGTAACTTGGGATATTCCTTCGCTCAGCAGCGTCCGGCTGCCGCGCTGATCTTCGAGCGGCTGGCGAACACCTTGCTGTTGGGTACGGCGGCTTTGGCGATGACTGTGCTGATGGTCTTCCCGATCGGAATTATCTCGGCCCTGCACAGCGGACGCTGGCCGGATCGCCTGGGAAGTGCCTTTTCCATGCTGGGCCTGTCCGCCCCTCCCCTGCTGATGGCACTTTTCGCACTCTACTTCGCCTTCGCCTCAAGATGGTTTCCCCTGGGAGGGATCGGCGGCCCCCGCCACTGGATTCTGCCCGGCCTGGTGATGGCCCTGCCATTGGCCTCTTATCTGATCCGCCAGCTGCGCCTGGAGATGATCGATGCCCTGCAGCAACCCCATGTCCTGGCCGCCGCGGCCCGCGGCCTCTCTTCCAGCCAGATCGTCCGGCACGCTCTGCGAAGCGCTCTCAACCCTTTGATTTCAATGCTTGGACTGGTCTGGGGAGCGCTGTTGGGCGGGTCGGTGGTGGTCGAGAAGATCTTCAACTGGCCGGGCCTGGGACTGCTGTTGGTGGAATCCATCCTGAGCCGGGATCTTTTTGTGGCCCTGAACGCGATTCTCGTCTCGGCCTTGCTGGTCATTTTCTCGAATCTGTTGGCTGACCTGCTGCTTGCCTGCAACGATCCACGCATTCGATACCAATGAAGACCATTTGGAAATACGCACCCTGGATCATTTCGGCTGTCCTTTACCTGCTTGTCGGGGCAGCACCCTTCTTGGCGCCCTACGATCCCCAGCAGCAGTTTCGCCAATTTCCTCTTCAGCCGCCGGCCACGATCCAGTTCCGCGACCAGGAAGGAGAAAGAAGCTGGCGGCCTCACTTCCGCTTGAAAGCCTCCGGTTTTAGCCCGCGCCACTCTGAAGGCACCCGCATGGCGGCTATTGACCTATGGGCAGAATCCCAGCCATACAGCTGGCTGGGCCTGACTTGGCAGGCTCGCCTGTTCGGCAGCCGCGATCCATCGCTGCCGTTGCTCTTGCTGGGCAGCGACCGGCTGGGGAGGGACGTCCTTTCCCGATTGCTTCACGGTGCGCGCTTTTCTTTCACCATCGGTTTGGCGGCAGTTTTGCTGTCCGCGCTGGCGGGGGTGTTTTTGGGTGCCTTGTCAGGCTATCTGGCCGGGTGGGCGGACGGGCTGATGATGCGAATCACGGATGTCATCTTTTCGCTGCCGCCGATATTTGTGGTCATGGGCGTTCGTGTCCTCTTCCCCATTGAGCTTTCCCCGTCCCGCGCCTATTGGCTGATCGCCCTCTCTTTCACCTTGTTGGGCTTTACCATATTCGCTCGGGTAATCCGGGGGCAGGTGCTGAGCCTCAAGACGCAAGACTACGCCCTTTGGGCTCAGGCCTGCGGTGCATCGCACTGGTGGGTGCTGCGGCGCCACATACTTCCTTTCACCCTCAACACCGTCCTGGTTCAGGGCATGGTCCTGTTGCCCACAGTGGTGCTGGGCGAGGTGACCCTTTCCTTTTTGGGCATGGGCGTGCAGCCTCCCGACCCCAGCCTGGGAAACCTGATCGCCGAAGCCTCGACGATCCCCGTCATGACAGGCTCGCCCTGGATGCTCTGGCCTGCAGTTGTCTTGTTGCTGGCCGTCTTCTGCTTCAACCTGTTGGCCGACCGCATAAAGGGTGTGGAGAAGAGCAGGCGAATGTGGTGAGATGGAAATCGGGGTTAAGGGGAATTGTGCTGGAAGCAATGGAGGTCACGTGCCGGGCTTGTCCCGGTCGGGCCGTGTTTAGTGACCAGACCCGTTTCAAAAAACACTATCGCCACCACTGAGCTTGACTCCGTGGAGCGATGTTTCATGGCCGAAAAGTGCTCCCAGCCCAGGCAGCCGCCCTGAAACAGCTGCAATCCGGCCTTGTCGCCCTCTGCGCAGGAAACATCGCCCCACCGAGGCAAGCTCGGGGGTGGCGCATCATGCATATTGCCCGGTTCTGGTTTCTAAACACGGCCCCACGGAGACAAGCTCCGATGGTGGCCATCTCTCCATCCAGTCACTCGCGCCGCCCTTAAGTGACTCGGGCTGCTCGACGTACGCATCAGTGCCCCTGCGCGGGCCTCGGTCGCGACGATCCGCGAAAAGTCAGACTTCCAGGACCAGCAGATCCCTTTGGGGCGAGGTGGTGATTTCAGGGCCGCCGGAGGCCATGTAGATGTTGATCTCGCTTCGGACCCCAAATTCCGGCAAGTAGATCCCCGGCTCGATTGTGCAGCCGATGCCTTCGATCACCAGACGGGTGTCGTGGGTTTCCAGGTTGTCGAAATGAACCCCGGACCCATGAGTCTCCTCACCCAGGTTGTGCCCCGTCCGGTGGACGAAGTAGTCCCCATATCCAGCATTCTCAATCACTTGCCGCGTCGCGTCGTCCACTTCGAAGCCCTGCACCGGTCTACCGGCCGCAAAGCGCTCCTGAAGCAACTCGTACCCCCGGTCCCGGGCGCGCACCACGGTATCGAACACCTCCCGGACCCGGCCAGGCACTGTCCGGCCCAAGTAGCCTGTCCACGTGATGTCGGCGAAAACCGAACCGGGATGTTCCTCCTTGGCCCATAGGTCGATGAGCAGGAAATCCCCCTTGTTGATGGGTGCCGAGTTTTCCGGCGGCGGGCTGTAATGAGCGTCGCCCGAATGACTGCCGACGCCGACGATGGGAGGCGAGTCGGTCACCAGGCTCTGTTCGGCAAAGCGATCCATGATGAAGCCCTGGACTTCGTGTTCGCGAACCTGCTTGCCGGCCCGCAGCGATTCGGCCACCCATTCGAAGGCCGAATGGACCGTGGCAGTCAGGAACTCCCCGACCCGACGGTGCCCGGCCAGCTGATCGGAGCTCCAGACCGCTTCAAAAGGCTGGGTCAGGTTTTCTGAGGAGACGACTTCGACCCCGCAGCGGCGCACCGAATCCACCGTCCCGGCATCCACCCGCGAGCAGTAGGGGATGGACGAATACTGCATGGCTGCTTGCGACGTACCCTTCAAAAGGGCCCGTAGCTGCTCTTCGAGCTGTTGCCACCGCAGGTAGACGAGCTTTTCGCCCGGCAAATGGTCCAGCTGGCCCGACTCGATGCGGTGCACCAGCTTGAGCGGAGTCCCTTGGGCCGGAACCAGGTAAAACCAGCGCCGTGTAGCGTGATAACGCTCGTCAAAACCGAGGATTCGGATGGCGATGGGATCGATTTCGTGAAAGCCATAAAAAAGCCAGGCGGGCAGTGAGTTTTCCCGCAGGGCGCCTTGAATTCTTTGGACCAAGCCTTGATTGGACATCAATCCACCTCTCGATAAGATGAAGCCACGATTTGCTGGACGTGCCGGGCCAGGCTTTGCAGGTCGTACTGCAAAAACTCCTGGGGCTCGATGGGCGGATGCACAACCAAGCTCATCCGCCCCGGCCGGATGACCATCGAACCTCGCGGCAATCGGTTGTGCGCGGCCAGGATGGTGACCGGCACAATCGGTGCGTTGGCGTGAACAGGCAGCAGGAAGCTGCCCTTCTTGAAAGGCAGCATCTCGCCCCAGGTGCGCCCTCCTTCAGGATAGATGACGTAGGAGATCCCTGCACGCACCCTCTCGGCAGCTGCCTTGAAAGCCCGGATGGTCGCACGGTGATGGCGCGGGCTGACCGCAATATTTCCGGCCCGCTTCAGGTGCCAGCCCAGGAAGGGGATTTTGAACAAGGATTCCTTGGCAACAAAGCGGAACTGGCAGGGCAGGCAAGCCAGGAAGGCCCAATGGTCGAACATGCTGAGGTGGTTGGCCACAAAGACATAGCCGCGCTCCGGCTCCAGCAGTTCCAGCCCTTGCACATCGGTTCGCACTCTGGAAACGAAAAAAATGAAACGGCCCCAGATACGGGCGCAGGCGTGCTGAGCCCGTCCGCTGGCGTCGAAGAAGGAAAACAGTACGCTGACCGAGGCCAAGAGGCCCGTCGCTGCGAGGATCAAGGGCACTCGCCAGATTGCATTGATCATAGGCAAGCCCAGCATCGGCACATCCTAAAGCACGGAGGGGATTCGCGCAAAGACGCAAGGACGCAAAGCTGAGTAAAAAAAGGACTTTGGATTCAACGACACGAAAGCACTCGGCTAACCCGTCCAGCCAAAGCTGTGGGGCGCCCTTCGGAACCCAGGGCCGATTCCGGGCCACTATGTCCATTGCCGCTCGGAATCTGATAAAACGGGCGAACGGGCCGTTCGAGTGCCCGACGAAAGGTGGT
>JANQFM010000080.1 GCA_028277865.1 Acidobacteriota bacterium | reverse complement strand
CCGCTTCGAACCGACCGAGCAGCCCCGGCGCATCCTGCACATCTTCCACAGCATCGAAGTCCAAGACAGCGCCCCCCAAGAGGGGATGTGAAGCGAGGGAAGAAGCCAGGAATCGGGAGTCAGGATTCAGGAGGAGGGGATCCGGAGACCGGAACTCGATATCGGCGAAGACCGACTGGCTGCCTTCCCCCTGCTCCGACTTCCTTTCTTCCCGAATCCCGACTCCTGACTCCTGACTACCGACTCCTTCCGCGCCCTACCTCACCCGTAAGACAGCTCGCCGGGTCGTGATGTTGCCCACCCTGTCGATGACCCGCATGCTGAACACCCGGTCGCCTGGGGGCAATTTCCGCAGTTGCACGGCATAAATTTCCATGTGGCCGTCGGTGATGCCGTCTTCAGGCAGTACGATGACCCAGCCTCCGCCGTCCAACTGGTACTCCGCCTGATGCAGCATGGCCGCCCCCGCCTGAACGGTGACCTGGATCGAAGCGTCGCGGCCCGTCGCCTGAGGCGTTGAGATCTCCAGCCGGGGGCCGAGGTTGGAAATCGTGAAGGCCTTGCTGACCAGCTCGCTTTGCAAGGCCTGCCCCGGGGGATTGCTGAGCCGGTCGGACACCGTGACTTTGACTGTGTAGGTGCCGTCGGCAAAGGCGGCGCCGTCCAGAGTCAAGTAGTCCTGGGTGAGGTTCTCCCGCAGAGTGTTCCAAGTGTCTTCACCCTGCTTTCGGATCAAAAGGGAGTAGGTGAGATCGTCGTCGTTGGCGTCGCGTGCCTGCCAGCTGAAACTGCGCGAACCGGGGATGAAGACAGCTCGGGAGCCGGGTCTGGGCTGGGGTCCGTTGAGGTTCCTCATTTCCAGGGGCAAGGAGCGGGCATGGGCGCCGTCCGGCCCTCCCGGAGGCACTCCGCCGCTGGAGGTTATGGGAAGCGGGACGAAAGCTTTACCAGGAGCATGGACAGTCAACGAAGTGATCTGCGGCGCCACATTGCTTTGCAGGTAGCTGACCGCCACCTGCTCCACAAATTGCCCGGGCGAAGTGATGGAGCTACTGCGACCCTGGGCGGGGAACTCCAGCTTGATCTGAAGATAGCGCGCCGTTTCGCTTTCGATGGGGCTGCCTCGATGATCCTGGTAGGGTCCCTTCCAGTCCCCCCAGGTCTCGTCCAGCTCTCCGGTATTGCCAGAACGCGTGTAAAGCCGGACCGGCGAATCCGCCGATCCCGACTGCCATCGGATCAGCCCCCAGCGAGACGTCACCCCGGCGTCCAGCACCCGCGACTCATAGTGGCCGGGAGAGGAGGGCTTGTTATGCACGTCAAAGACCTTGCCCAGGTTGCTGGTGGCAGCGTATATCTTGTCGCCGTTGGCCACCAGATCAGTCACTTGCTCTTCGGGCGTCTCCAACAGCAAGGTGACCAGCCGGTCGGGGCTGATGGAGAGGATTCGGCCCTTGGGCCCTGTGGCTGCCAGGAGGTTTCCATCATTGCGGACCAGCAAGCTGTAAGCGGTTTCACTGTCCGAAGAGTAAAGCTTCTCGACCATGTTCTGGCGGTCGATACGGTAGATTTCAAGTCCCTTGCCGGGTTTGACGCCGGCCACTTCCACCCGGGCTTCGGAACTGCCTTCGTCTTTGCTGGAGGGATTGCCGTCCGGCGGGGCGGGTGCTGTCTCGGGACTGGATGCACTGGCCAGGGCGGCTGCGAAGATGTTTCCGTAGCGGTCGATGGTGATGGCCTTGATTTCGGCCAGCGGCGAATCATGCACGACCGAGGGGCGTCCGGCGGGTGTGATGCGCAGCAGCAGCCCCTTGGGGGAGGTGCCGGCCAGCAGGTTGCCGTCCAAATCCCATTGCAGGGTCATGATGTGGGCTTCGCTGCTGTCGTAAAAGACCTCCCCCATGCCCTGGGTGTCCACCTTGTAGATGCGTCCCCGCGGGCCGGTGCCCACGTAAAGGTTGTTGCTGCCATCCATGGCCAGCGACCAGATGTACTTTTGGCCCGGGTCAAAGAATGCCTGCGGAGCAGCGCTGCTGTCGAAGCGGAAAACTTTGCCGTCCGGCGAGGTGGCGGCGTGCAGGCGGTCCAGCGAATCCGTAGCCAACGCAAATATCCCGGCATCGGCGAGCTTGGCGTACTCGGACCCCTGTCCGTCGGCAGCGATGCGGAAAATCTTCCCGTTGTTGCCGCTGCCCAAGTACAGGTTGCGGCGCCGGTCGAGCAACGCGGAGTAGATGAATGCCTCGCCGGTATCGAAAACCTCGTCCAAGGCGGGCGCGGGGACCAGCTTTCCGTCGCTGGTGACCGAGACGCCTTTGAGTTCGCCCTTGGCCAATTCGTCTTGGGTGGAAAGGCTCCACCAGCGTGTCTGGGAGGCTTGGGTGAGGGTGGCGGCCCCTGCCGCAAGGGCGAAGGGCACCAGCAAACGAAGCACTGATCCTAAGCTTCTTGTCTTCTGGTTCATTTTTGGCCTGGGAATTGAAAATGCAAGCAGGCGGCAGCCCATAACGCTTTGTCGGCAACCGTGCCTGACTTCAAAGTGCTTGACTCAGCCCTTGACGTTGACCCGAAGGACTTTGCGACCCGACAGGGCGTAGTCCTTGGCGGGAAGTTCCAGTTCGAAATAGACCACCCTGTGTATCGAATTGACATCGCCTGCTGTCTTTCGGGAGTTGTAGAGGGAAAGCAGGGAAGGGGGAAGCCCGGGCATGCCTTCGCCACCGATCACCGCTCCGGATTGTTCCCGGTAGAGCCGGACGTAGAGCCGGTCGTTCTTCTTCAGGTTGTTGATCGCCTTCACCAATTGGGAAAGGGATTCCGGCACAAATCCCCGGTTTTCTCCAGGGCTGTCAACTCTGGACACTGAGATTCCGTCGCCGATGTCGATGTGAAGCGGACCCGGTGAAATCCCTTCGGGGATGCGCACCCGATGCTTTTCCACCATGGTCTGGCCGTTTTCCCGACGCAGGAAGACCGTCAGATTGACTTCTTCGCCGGGGCGCGCTTCCAGCCTGTCCTGCCACACCTTGACCAGTTCGGCCTGGCGAGCCTCCTCCACGGCCATGACATCGAATTCGACCCGTTCCATCTCCAGGTCTTCGAAGCCGCTGCCCAGCAGCAGCCTCACCGGCGCCGACAAGGTGACGGCGGCCAAGGCCGGAGTGCTGGCCAGATCAGCGATGTTGCTCTCGTAGACCACGTTGGGCTGGCCCTTGAGATGAATGTCGCACTTGACGCGCAGCGTCTGGCCTCCCAGTGAGCGTTCCGAGGAGACGATGGCATTGTTGACGGTCAGGTTGATCATGAAAGGAGTGAGGAAGGGATCGTGGACGACCTCATAGTTGTACTCCTTGACCTCATTGCGGCTGGTGTGGAGCCTGAGGCGCATGGGCAGCAGATCGGGCTTGGCGCCCAGGATTCCGAAAAGCCCAGTGGCCCGGTCTTGACGCACACTGCCCACAAATCGCTCGATGGCCGAGACCTTCTGGCTGCTTTGCAGGCTCTTGATCACAGTGATCACCGAGGCCAGATTCATGGGCATGTCCGTGTTGCCCAGGCTCAGGAAAGGGTGGCCGAAGGCATAGACCTTGCTGCCGCTCACATGGGTCACCGTACCGCTGGCGCTGACCCCCATGTCCCCGCGCACCAACTGAACGCTGATGGTGGACCCGGGCAACAAAGCGAGGCTGCCGTCCGCCTCTGAAGATCCCCCTGCGGCAGCGCTGACCAGCCCTCGCACAGGCGAAAGCCCCAGCGCCCGAAACTGAGGAGCGAAGCGGACCAAAGCCTGCGGGCTGAATCCCGACAAGCTCAAAGGGGTGGCGATGGGACGCAGCCGACCTTCGAGGTTGCCGAATTCGCCTGCACGAATGTCGATTTCCGGCAGGGGCGCAAAAGCCGCGTCCGCTTGCCGGGCCACTTCCTGAATCCGGTACAGCTCCTGGGGGCTGCGGGCCGAGGCAAGGCGCCGCTGACGGGGCGGACGATCCTTGAAGATGTCCACCATCTCGGCGATGGGGGTGATGCCTGCCACCGGCTCGGTAGAAAAGGAAAATGCAAAAGCCACGGCGCCCAAAATCCGGCCTTGCAGGTAAACAGGGCTGCCGCTCATTCCTTCGAAGACACCCGAGTCCTCGACCCTTGCTCCCGAAAGGCGTGCCAGAATCAGGTTCTGCTTGGGTCCGAAATTCCTCAGCACCCCCAGGATCTCGACATCGAACGACTCGATCTGCGA
>JANQFM010000072.1 GCA_028277865.1 Acidobacteriota bacterium | reverse complement strand
TGGGGAAGGAATCCCCGCCCCATCTGGAGCTCGGCTCCCAGCAGCTCGAAGAAGTCGCTTGAGACTGCGGCGGCTCGAATGTAGCGCGGCTCGCTCCCTCCGCTGATGGCGAAAGAACGCTGCCAGAGGGGCGAGATGCGCTCAAAGGCCCGTCCTCTTTCCTTCCAGTCGCGGATCACCGGCACCGAAGTGTTGACCCGGAAAAACCCCGCCTGCGGCACCGCCTCGTAGACGCGCACCAGCTTCTCCGGCTGGGCAAAGGGAAGAGGCTGCAGGAAAGCAGCATTGAAGAGGCTGAAGATGCTGGTGTTGGCGCCCACCGCCAAGCCCAGGGTCAGGACCGCCGCCAAGCTGAAAAGCGGATGCTGGGCCAGCGTACGGGCTCCGTAGCGCACATCCTGGATCACATCCATCTGGACTCTGTGCCTGCCGAGTCTCTGTGGCTTTTCATCTTCCTTGCGGTCTTGGCGCGAAACCCTCACTGCCCCTGCCGCACCGCCAGGATCTGCAGCCCCAGCAGCGCCCACACATCGCGCGGACTGCCCGCCACCGTCGCCTTGACCCGGATCAGCCCATAGAAGAAGTGAAACGCCCACCGGTACAAATGCCCCAGCGGCGCCCGCATCCTCTGCGAGATGGCCCGGACATCCTTTCGCAGCACCGGCAAAAGCCAGGTGAGCAGATGCGGCCCGCATCCAGGCTTCTTCCAGATCACCGGGTTGAATGCCATGGAGTTGTCGATCAGGTGCTCCAACTGCAGGTTCATGCTGCGCATCAGTTCCATGTCCCGCGTAGTGGCCGCGATCCCAGAGAGCAGGAAGTAGGCCGTTCCGATCAGAAAGGCGAGCGCCAGCAGGATCACTACCCAGAACATTCTCGGACCTCCCCAGCCACGCCGGCCTCGGCCCAGACAGTGACCTGCGGCGGGTGGAATTTGCGCATGCCGGCAGCCATGATTACCCAGCTCAGCAGAGACAAGGGCTCGATCAGCCGCAGATAGAGCGGATAAGACCACCAATCCTCAAAGAGAAAAGCGGCCGAATTGACGGCATGTAAAACGTTTGGGATGGAGATCCCCAGGAAAACAGCTTCCCAGTTGCGTCCCACTGTGAGCTCTCGATTGACAATCAGCCGGAGCACGATCAGTGTGCAAAGTGCCAGTTGGAAGAACAGGATGGAGCTGGTGATCCGTGTAAAAGACCCACCTCCAACAGCAGCGAAAAGCGAGTAGCAGGTCGCGATGGTGAAGCCTACGATCAATGCCAGCCAATGAGTCCAGTCTCCTACCCGTCGCACCAAGCAGTAGATCTGGACCAGCAGAGCCGTCGCCAGGACCAGAATCGGGACGTTGCTCGCAAAGTAGAAAGCTGAGTAGTCGGTTGTCCCCCGATCCAGAAAGTATGGCGCAACCATCTTTGCAGCGAAACTCGCCCCAGAAACGACCACAAAGATGTAGAAAAGGGGAAAGCAGGCAAGGATTCCCTCGTGGCGTCCCCGAAAGAGGATGTAGACCCACAACGCTACGTGGGCTGCAAAAGACAGGTAGTAGTAAGCGGGATACTCCATTCGGTGAACGGGAGTCTATCCCTGATTGATTAAAGTGTCAACCAACCTTGCAAAACTAGTCTCCCGATTCAGGCGGACAAGGGTTGGGATCGCATTTCGGCGGTGGCCCCGGACAGCATTCCAACGTGGAATAGCTCACTGATCCCGCAACTCCCGGAGGCGGATCCGGCGCGATCCCTTCTCCCAGAAAAGCGGCCCCGGACAGGAACAAAACCGCAGCCGTAGCCCAAAGAACGTAGCGCATCATGGTGAGTCTCTCCTTTCAGTGAAGACCAAGGCGTCGAATTTCCCTGCAAGGGTAGCAGCAAGTTTCTTGGAATCTCCAGAGGAAATGAATGCCCAAGCTCAGGAATTCAAGGAGAGCATGAACATCGCTCCCATATCGAGCAGTGCGTGGGTGTGGTCAGAAGTTGTGCTGGAGGACTGAAGCCCTGGGCCATCATCAAGCAAGGGCCGGAGATTTTCTGGCTGGAGAGGGGCGTCTTGAAGGTCCAAAGGCAGCTGACGGCTCTGCGGCTGGCGCCACTGCCGGAGATGCGGCAAATCGAAATTCTCAATGGTTCTCTTCAAGCTTGTTGTGGACAGCATACCGGCGAGCCAGCTCCAGCAGGTGTTCCCCTTCTTCCTCAGACCCTGCTGCAATTGCAGCCTTCTTGATGAACCGGAGCCCTTCTACCCGTTCGTAGTGGAACACGGTCAAGAGGACGTAGAACAAGACCTCGTACTCACGAGAGGCCGGATCTGAGGCAGCAATCGCCCGGATGACGCTTGGCAGGGCTGGCCTTCCAATACGAGCTAAGGCTGCCCCCGCCGGATATCGATCCGTGGGAAGCCTGATTTTCACTATGCCAGTCCCTTCCCACCAAAAA
>JANQFM010000063.1 GCA_028277865.1 Acidobacteriota bacterium | reverse complement strand
CACCGATTGGGCCAGGCGGATCTGCTCCCGGAAGGCCTCTTGCTGCTCGTCACGGGGCGAGTTGTCGTAGTGGTAGTCGAGCCCGATCTCTCCCCAGGCCACCACTCGTGGATGCTGCATGAAAGCCAGGATCTCTTCACCGACGTCGGAATTGTAATGCCGGGCGTCATGAGGGTGGACGCCCAGTGAGACCCAGATGCGGGGGTGCTTTTCGGCCAGGTCGGTCACCGAGCGGCACACGTCGAGGGCATGGCCGACGCAGCCGACGGTCAGGATCTGGGAGACTCCGGCTTGGCGGGCCCGCTCGAGGACTGCGTCGATTTCTTCGAGCAGTTCAGGAAAGTCAAGATGTGCGTGCGAGTCAATCCACATGGTTCTTTCGGGGAGCCCGCGAGGGGCTTTTGGCAGGCTCTTCCCCAATATCCTCCATGACCTGCTGCCGCAATCCTTTCAACGGGATGCCCTTTTCTTCAGCCAGCCGCCGCAAATCGTCGAACTCGGGGGCCAGGTTGACCGTCCGGTCGCCCATCCGCCCCAGCTTGACCCGCACTGGGCCGTGGCGGGTCTGCACAGTGCGGACCTCGCGACTGAGGATGCGGCGTTTCAAGGGGCTGAAGCGAACGCCCAATGTGGTGGTCTCCTCCAAGATCAGTCCCATGAAACGATCTTTCTCGGCTGGCCGGCAGAGCAGCGACAGCATCACTCCGGGACGGCTTTTTTTCATCGTCACCGGCGTATAAAAGACATCTAAAGCGCTTTCTTGCAGAGCCTTGTCCAGAAAATGGCCGAAAAGCTCGGCGTCCATGTCATCGATGTTGGCCTCCAGCAAGACCACGTCGTCCTCTTCGGCTTGCAGGGAGGGCTGGGAATCGTACTCGCCCAGCATGATCCTCAGCATGTTGGGAACTTGATCAAACTCCCGGTCGCCGGCGCCGAAGCCTGATTGCGTCCATCGGGCGGCTGGAGCATGCTCAGCGGAACGCACCAGCACGGCCAGGATGGCGGCGCCGGTGGGGGTCGTCATTTCAGCGGCCACCGATCCCGGGTAGGCGGGCAGGTCTCCCATCAGCTCGGCTGTGGCGGGTGCCGGAACCGGCCATGTCCCGTGCGAGAAGGTCACTGTGCCGTGCCCCAGGTTGACGGGCGCAGTGTAGAAGTCCTCGACCCCCAAATAGTGGAATCCGATGGCAGCGCCCACAATGTCGACAATCGAATCCAGCGCGCCCACTTCGTGGAAGTGGACCTCGTGCAGCGAACTGCGGTGAACCTTGGCTTCCGCCTCGCCCAGCCGCCGGAAAACGGCCACCGACGTCTGCTTGACCCAAGGATGCAGCTGAGAAGCCTCGATCAACTGCCGGATCTGCTCGAACCCCCGAGCCGGGGGGTGACCGTGCTCATGATGGCGACTGGAATCTCCTCCAGGCTGCGACACCGTCACATCCACGCCGAACAATCCTTGGCGTTCCACCTGGCGCGTTGCGATTTCAAATTCCTCCAGCCCCAGCTTGCTGAGCTGGCCATTCAGGTAGTCCAATGGCACTCCCAGATCGATCAGCGCACCCAAAACCATGTCGCCGCTGATTCCGTTGAAGGGGTCGAAGTAGAGCACTTTTTTCATGGGCGCGAGAAGGATACCAGTTTTATCGAATCGTCTTGGGTTGGTTGGAAAGGCACTCGGAGCGGCCCTGAAAGGATTACCCCGGCGTTTTTAATGTGCCGTGGTTAGCCCGATTCAAGCGATTTCTCTTACTTGAGGCCACCACCGGGCCTGTCCCGGTGGAGCTGTGATTGACAGCTGAAATCGGATTGCTATGAATCCTTGGACCACCAAGGGGCCTGTCCCCGTGGGGTCATGACCGGTGACCGGTTCCAGTCCAGCAGGATTGTCTCGGGCAGCAAGGCGCTTATTGACATGGCTGCTTGTCGGCAATCTAATTTTCGATACCGAGAACCAAGTTTGGAACCGCCGAGGCGGCAACCTGCACGCTCGCTGCACCATCGGCGATCAGTCATCGCCCCACCGGGGCAAGCCCGGTGGTGGCGTGTTTTTTGTGCGGCTTCTAGCAGTCAATCAATGCCCCACGGGGACGGGCCCCGTGGTGGCGCTGTAAGGGGCTCTGTCGTCTCTAAATCGCGAATGCTTTTTTGGCGTGCTTTCTCTTGCTCGAAAAGCACCAATCGGTGTAGCCTTCTCGCTTTGAACGGGAACTGATCAATCGAAGGCGAGGAATCAGCAAAGATATGGCGCAAGCAGTGATGGATCTGGATCCGATCGAAAGGCGTCCCGAACTGATCACGGGCAGCCCGGGGTTCCACGGCATTACCGAAGCCGTCTCCCGGCCTGTGGAATGGACGCCTCCGCTGGGATGGTACATAGCCTTGGGCATTTCGATGGCCATGCTGGGACTGTTCGGCGTCAGCATCGGCTGGCTGGTGTGGGAAGGGACCGGCATCTGGGGCAACAACCTGCCCGTGGCCTGGGGATGGCCCATCGTCAACTTTGTGTTCTGGGTCGGCATCGGCCACGCCGGAACGCTCATTTCGGCCGTCCTGTTCCTCTTCCGGCAAAAATGGCGCACCTCCATCAACCGGGCTGCCGAAGCCATGACCATTTTTGCCGTCATGTGCGCCTTGGTCTTCCCCGGCATCCACACGGGACGCCCCTGGGTAGATTACTGGATGCTGCCCATCCCCAACCAGATGGACATGTGGCCCCAGTTCCGCAGCCCCCTGATGTGGGACGTCTTCGCCGTCTCGATCTATTTCACCGTCTCCCTGATCTTCTGGTACCTGGGGCTGATCCCCGACTTGGCGACACTGCGCGACCGGGCCAAGACGCGCATCCGGCAGGTTTGCTACGGGATCCTCTCGCTGGGATGGCGCGGGTCTCACCGCCAGTGGCTTCACTACGAGCGCTCTTACCTGCTGCTGGCCGGGCTGGCTACGCCTCTGGTGCTGTCGGTCCACTCGGTGGTGTCCTTCGACTTTGCCGTCTCGCAGCTTCCAGGCTGGCATACCACAATCTTCCCGCCCTATTTCGTGGCCGGCGCCATCTTTTCGGGGATGGCCATGGTGATGACCCTGATGCTGATCTGCCGGGTGGTCTTCAAGATGGAGCACATCATCACCATGCTCCATTTCGACCGCATGGCCAAGCTGATCCTGCTCACCGGCATGATAGTGGGATACGCCTACTCGATCGAGTTTTTCATCGCCTGGTTTTCGGGCAACCAGTTCGAGTACTTCGCTTTCGTCAACCGGGCCACCGGACCCTACGCCTGGGCCTACTGGACTATGGTTTCCTGCAACGTGCTGGCACCCCAGGTGTTCTGGTTCAAGAAGGCCCGCACCAATGTGGTCATCCTCTTCATCGTCTCGATCTTCGTGAATATCGGGATGTGGTTCGAACGATTCGTCATCGTGGTCACCTCGCTGCACCGCGACTTCTTGCCTTCCAGCTGGGACTATTTCACGCCCACTTTCTGGGATGTGGCCACCTTGATCGGCAGCTTCGGGCTCTTTTTCACCCTCTTTTGCCTCTTCGTGCGCTATGCGCCCATGGTGGCCATGGCCGAAGTCAAAGGCGTCTTGCCCGGCTCCCACCCCCATCACGGAGAAGAGGAAAGCGAGGCTGAATTTGAAGCTCCGCCGACGGCTGCCACGGTCGCAGAGGCCGCAAAGGAGGGAGCAGAGAAGCCTTCCGGCGCCGGATTGCTGGCCCAATTTGAAGGGCCGGGAGAATTGCTCAAGGCCGCCAACCAGGTGCGCAAGGCGGGATTCAAGGCCTGGGACGCCCACACGCCTTATCCCGTCCACGGATTGGAACGGGCCATGGGGCTGCAGCGTTCCAGGGTTCCTTACTTGGTGCTGATCATGGGATTGTCGGGAGCGGCGGCAGGAATGCTGCTGCAGTGGTGGGTGAGCGGCACCGCCTATCCCTTGATCGTCAGCGGCAAGCCCTTCTTCAGTTGGCCGGCTTTCATTCCCGTCACCTTCGAGTGCGGAGTGCTGGGAGGGGCATTGGGTGCATTGCTGGGGTTCTTGATCTTCTCCAAGCTGCCCCAGCATCACCACTGGCTGTTCAACTCCAAGCGCTTCGAGCAGGTGACCGACGATAAGTTTTTCATCTCGGTCGAGTCCAAAGACCCGCTCTTTGACGGAGAGCAGACCGGGCAATTTTTAAAGAAACTAGGCGCCAGCGCAGTAGAGCAGGTGGCGTAAGAAGGAGTCAGGAATCAGGGGTCAGGAGTCAGGAAGAAAGCTTCGCGTTCCGGCCTTTGCGTCTTGGCCTTTTTGCGCGAAACCCGTATTGGGAGACTAAGCCGTGGCAGAAACTCTTCGAATGCCGACCTTGCCGCCCCAGGAAGTCTCGATCCCCCCAGGGCACGGGCTGGAAAGCGTTCCCAAGATTGCAGCCGCTGTAGGCATTGTGCTGCTGATCGCTTCCTTCGGACTGGGATTGAGCTTTGACGGAAAGCAGTTCTGGCACTCCTACCTGGTGGCTTGCCTCTTTTTCTTCAGCATCGGGCTGGGAGCGCTTTTTTTCGTGCTGGCCAACATCGCCAGCCGGGCGGGTTGGAGCGTGGCGGTCAGGCGCCTGGCCGAGCACATTTCGATAACCTTGCCCGTCGTGGGAATCCTCTTTGTGCCCTTGCTCATTTGGGGAGCACACGACCTCTATCATTGGACCCATTCCGAGGCAGTGGCTGAGGATCCGCTTCTGCAGCACAAGAGCCCCTACCTGAACCTGCCCTTCTTCTACATCCGTTCTGCCCTTTACCTGATCTGCTGGGCTTTGATCGCCTGGTGGTTCCGGCGCCAGTCCCTGCACCAGGACGAGGTGGGCGATCCCGGCATCACCCGCAAGCTGCAAACCTTCAGCGCCCCGGCACTGATCGTCTTCGGCGTCACGGTGACCTTCGCCTCATTTGACTGGATCATGTCGCTGGATCCCCACTGGTACTCCACCATCTTCGGCGTTTACTTTTTCGCGGGCAGCTTCCTTTCCGGCCTGGCCTTCATGGTGTTGATCTTCTTGAGGCTGCACTCGGGAGGCCTGCTCACCCAGGTGGTCACCTACGAGCACTTTCACGACCTGGGCAAGCTGATCTTCGCCTTTGTGGTGTTTTGGGCCTACATCGGGTTTTCGCAGTTCATGCTCATCTGGTACGCCAGCATCCCCGAGGAAACCCTCTGGTACGCCCACCGTTGGGAGCACGGCTGGAAGCCGGTGAGCATCTTCCTGGCCGCCGGGCACTTCGGGCTGCCCTTTTTCTTCCTGCTCTCTTCGGACGTCAAGCGTAGGCGCACCACCTTGATGCTGGTCTGCGCCTGGCTGCTGCTGGTCCATTACCTGGACCTTTACTGGCTGGTAATGCCCAGCCACGGCGGCTTCCATCCCCATTACCTGGACCTTCTCTGCTTCCTGGGCGTAGGCGGTGTTTTCCTGGGGGTCTTGGGATGGGCCATGCGCCCCAACTTGGTGGCTGTCCGCGATCCGCGCCTGCCCGAGTCGCTCTCTTACGAAAACGTGTGATTCGGTTGTCGGTTGGCAGTTGGCAGTTGGCAGTTGGGAAGGGATAGGACCGGAGGATAGCTGCTGGAAGCGCAACAAGATTCTCGAGCGGGACAGGCCAAGCTGCTGCGCACCTTGGGGGTGGCGGACGGTATCGCCATCCTGATCGGGATCACCATCGGCGCCGGCATCTTCTCCACTCCTCAGCTCATCGCCGCCTACTTCTCCTCTTTCACCGTCATTGGCACGCTGTGGCTGGCGGCGGGCATTTTCGTCTTTGTGGGCGGTTTGATCTATGCCGAACTGGGTACCCGCCTTCCCAACACAGGCGGCGAGTACGTCTATATCAGCCGCACTTTCGGACGCTACGCCGGATTTCTTTTCGGATGGTCCCAGCTACTGATTATCCGCACCAGCCCAGCCGCCGGGCTGGCCATCATCACAGCCAACTACCTGGGCTACTTTTTCCAGATGAGCGACAACCTCAAGACGGGCGTGGCCCTGGCGACCATCGCCTTGCTGGGCGCACTCAACTACACGGGCGTCCGCTGGTCGGCCGTCTTCCAGAAGCTGTCGACCACCATCAAGATTGGCGGCCTCTTCCTGCTCGTCATCCTGGGACTGCTCCTGCTCGATTCCTGGGGAGGCGAGCAACTGGCCACAAGCCAGCCTCCCACCAGCGGCCAGGGGCCTCTGGCCGGGTTCAGCGCCGTCATGATCCTGATCGTGTTCTCCTATCTGGGATGGGACCGGGTGGGATACGTGGCCGAGGAGATGAAGAACCCCCGGCGGGTGGTGCCCATCAGCATGGGCCTGGGGATCGCCCTGGTGTCGGCGACTTACTTCTTGACCAACCTGATCTACTACCAGACGCTGGGGATCGACGGCGCCCGCGACAGCGTTATTGTGGCCTCGGACACGGCGGTGATCCTGATGGGACCCATCGGTGCAGCCTTTGTTTCCCTGCTGGCCGTGATCTCGTGCACGGGCAGCATCAACGGCACCATGCTGACCTCCAGTCGCGTCTACTACGCCATGGCCCGCGACGGACTCTTTTTCCGCTGGCTGGACTACGTGCATCCCCGCTTCCACACTCCCTCGCGCGCCGTGCTGGCCCACTGCTTATGGGGTGCCGTCATCCTGCTGGTGCGGCAAAATTTCGAGGACATCGTAGGCGGCATGGTCTTCGCCATCCTCATCTTCTTCAGCCTCACCACCCTGGCTCTTTTCAAGTTGCGGCGGCAGGGAATCGGAGGGGAGGGTTGCTACCGGATGCCGCTTTATCCGGTATTGCCAGTCATTTACCTGGCGGGAATCCTGACCTTGATCGGCTTGCGGCTGGTCTTCGACTCTTGGAAGTGCCTCCAAGACCTGGCCTTCATCGCTTCCGGAATTCCCTTTGCCATCTACTGGTGCCGGCGCAATGACTGAACCGGAGGGGAGTTCGCACTAAGCCGCAAAGTAGAGGGTTCTACCTACAGCTCAAGCATTCGTCAATCTCCTCTGCCCTCTTCCGCCTCTCTCTGCGCCTCCGCGTCTCTGCGTGACATCCCGAGGACGCCCCGCTTCAATTTGCTAAGATTGACCAATGCCCAGCGATTCCCAGCAGCTCCGATTATGGCCGGCTGTTGCTATTCTTGGCGTGGCGGCTGCCGTACTGATCTGGACTTGGAGAGCCGACTTCGACAATACCCAGACCAAGACCATCACCACCGCCGTGACGGTGATTGTGACCGCTCCTTTGCTGCTTTTGTGGTGGCTCTTTTTTTCGGGATTGGCCTGGAAAGTGCGCCTGGCCGGCTTGCTGGTGTTGATTCTGGGTGGGGTGGCGGTTCGGACGCTTTTCCGC
>JANQFM010000057.1 GCA_028277865.1 Acidobacteriota bacterium | reverse complement strand
CTGGGCCGTGCGGACTGCTGGAATGAGATCGGCCTATTGCACTCGGCCAAGGGTGAAACCGGCAAGGCCTTGTCGTTCTACCGCAAAGCGCTCAGCCTGCGAGAAGAAGCAGCCGACCTTCCCGGGGTGGCTCAATCGCTGGTCAATATCGGGATCGTGCACATCAAGCAAGGGAAGCCAAAGGCAGCCCTCGACTATGCACTTCGAGCCCTGCCCTTGAGCCGCCAAAGCGGGGATGCCGGCCTGCTGGCCGACACGCTCGACTTTCTGGGCGGCATCTACGAAGCCTTAGGGGAGCCGCAGCTCAGGCTGCTCGCCGTCCAGGAGGCGTTGCCGCTTCGCGAATCCTTGGGGGATCTGCGACGCGAAGCCGGGACGCGGATCAACATCGCAGCAGCTCACCGTTCGGTAGGCGAGTATCAGAGCGCATTGCAGCAGTATGATCAAGCCCTGCGCTTGATTCGCCAGACAGAAGATCCCACCCGGCAAGCTTCCGTGCTCAACAACATCGGTTTTGCCTACGCTGAACTGGGCGAACCGGTCAAATCCCTGGCCTACCTGCGTCAGGCATTGCAGCTGAGACGCTTGGCGGGCAGCCGCTTGGGAGAGGCGATCACCCTGAGCAACCTGGGTCGGGTCTACGCGCACCTTCGCAAGGCCGACAAGGCATTGGACCACTACAGGCAGGCTTTGCAACTCTTCCGGGAACTCGAAAACCCGCGCCGGGAGGGGATTGCTTTGGGCGGCCTCGGATCTGTGCTGGCGACCAGGGGAGAGGACCGCCAGGCCACGCAGATGTTCGAAGAGGCTCTTCAGCTAATGCGGCAAACAGGCGACGTCACCGGCCAAGCTGGAATCCTATCCAAACTCGGCCGCCTCTTCCTGGACCTCGGCCGACCAGCCCAAGCCCTGCACCGTCTGAAACAGGCCCGGCGGCTGCTCATGGAAAAGAACGACCAAGTCGGGCTGGGCCAGACACTGCCTCTGCTGGCAGTGGCCCTGCAGCGATTGGGAGAGCCTGGTCAAGCGCTGCAACAGCTCAAGGAATCGCTGAAGATCATCGAGTCCCAGCGCACCACGATCGGCAGCTTCGACCAACGGGCTTCGTTTCTGGCCGGACGCCAGGACGCCTACCGGAGCATGATCGGGGTCTTGATGCAGCTTCATCGGCACGAGCCTCAAGCCGGATTCGACCGCCAGGCCCTGGAGACCGCCGAGCGCTCTCGGGCCCGCAGCCTGCTCGACCTGGTCAGCCAGAACGGGTCCGACATCCGAAAGGGACTGCCACCAGACTTGCAGGAGCGTCATGAGGCTCTCCAGCAGCGCTTAAATGTCAAAGCGTCTCTTGTGCGGCGGCGCAGCGGCCAGCGAGAGTCGCAGCTCAGGGAGGACGTTCAGAAGATTCTGGCCGAACTCCAGATCGTCGAGGCCGAGATCCGGCGGACCAGCCCTGCTTACGCCAACCTGACCCAGCCCCGCCCCCTGAAGACCGCCCAAATACGTCAGCTCTTGGACCGCAACACGCAACTCCTGCAGTTCTCGCTGGGCAGGGAACGGAGCTTTGCCTGGCTGGTGAACCGCGACTCCGTCCGCAGCTTCGAGTTGCCCTCAAAGGACGAGATCGAGGCTGGGGTGCGCCAGCTTTATCAGGAATGGAGCCGCCTCGACATTCCCCAACGCCCGTCCGAGGCACTTGCCGCCAGCAAGCTCAGCCAAATGATTCTCGGCCCGTTGGCCGACCAGCTCGAATCCCCCCGCATCCTGGTTGTGGCCGACGGAGCTTTGCATTACATCCCTTTCGCCGCCCTGCCCCAGCCCAGCCAGCCGTCCAAGGTACTGATTGGGGATCACGAAATCGTCTCCCTGCCTTCTGCCTCTGTGCTGGCCGAACTGCGCCGCTCCCCCAAAGGCCGGCCCTCGAACCTGAAGACCCTGGCTGTGTTGGCCGACCCGGTATTCCTGGCGGACGACTCCCGATTGGGGGGGCTGGCTTCTCCCATTTCCGAATCCAGGCCGTCCGGCCACCTGGGCCTGGATGCAGGATCAGGCGACCGCCTTGCCAGGCTGACCTGGACCCGGCGGGAAGCAGAGGAAATCGTGCGGCTGGCGCCCCGCAAGGAGGTTCTGAAGGCACTCGGCTTCCAAGCCAGCCTGTCGACCTTGAGGAGCGGCATTCTCCAGCACTACCGCATAATCCATTTCGCCACTCATGGAATCCTGGACAGCCGAACGCCCCAGCTGTCCGGCCTGGCACTTTCCCGCTTCAATGAGTCCGGGCAGCCGCAGGAGGGCTTTTTGAGGCTTCACGATATCTACAATCTCCGCTTGAATGCAGATTTGGTCGTGCTGAGCGGATGTCAGACCGCGCTGGGCCAGCAGATCCGGGGCGAGGGTCTGGCCGGCCTGACGCGCGGATTCTTTTACGCAGGCGCCCGAGGGGTCGTGGCCAGCTTGTGGTCGGTGCAGGAACGCCCCACAGAGGAGCTGATGAGCAGTTTTTATCGCTTCATGCTGGCCGACGGCCTGCCGGCCCCGGCTGCGCTGCGCCAGGCCCAGCTCGCCATGCAGCAGCACGATCAATGGAAAGACCCCTACTACTGGGCCGCCTTCGTCCTTGAGGGGGACTGGGAGGATTAGCCACGGAGGCATAAAGTCACAGAGCTTCTCTTTCTTTTACTTTCTCGACTGACAACTGACAACTGACAACTGACAACCGACAACCGACAACTGAAAACTTGCTCATGAGGAGTCCCAAGCAGAGGCCGGCGGAGGCGAGCGAACTGGTGGGCCGGATCGGCGCGGGGGACCGGCAGGCCGAGGCCGAACTGGTCCAACAGTTCAGCCCGGGGCTCTCCCGATTGTTGAGGTACCTGACACGCGATCACGCCCTGAGCGAAGACCTCCACCAAGAGACCTTCCGCATCGTGCTGCAGAAACTGCGCGACCAAGAGTTGCGCGAGCCTTCCAAACTGCCGGGATTCATCCGAACCACAGCCAAGAACCTGCATAGGGCCGAATACCGCAAATCCTCACGCCGTCGCACGGAAGGGGTCGAGGCCATCCAGGACGCCCCGGATCCGGCGCCGAGCCAACTGAGTCAAGTCCTGCAGGAAGAGGACAAGAAGCTTGTCCGTCAGGTGCTGGCTGAACTCCGCTCCGATCGGGACCGGCAGATCCTCTACCGATTCCACATCGCCGAGGAAGGCAAGGAGCGCATCTGCCGGTCTCTCGACTTGGGCCCGCTGCAGTTCAACCTGGTTTTGTTTCGGGCCCGCCGCCGGTTCAAGGAGCTGTTGCACAAGCATGAAAGGCGTTCCAAGCGAGGGGAGCTGGAAAAGCCATGAATATCACCAGTGATGCTGAAATAAACGGAAAGCAAGAAGCACTGAGTAGATGAGGAATCAGTGCGGGGGGGCTGTCTTCGGATGGATCATCGAGAAGTAGAACAAGATCTGGTCGCGGAACGCTACCTTCGGGGTCAGCTGAGCGATGAGCAAGCCGCTCGCTTCGAAGAGCACTACCTGAATTGCGCACAGTGCCTGCAGCGTCTGGAGCTGTTCGAGAGGTTCGACCAAGCCATGAAGGGTATCGCCAGCGAACTAAAGCAGCAGCCGGCGGCCTCGGCCGGCAGAAGCTGGGTGGATTGGATTTGGGGGCGGCGCTGGGAGGCTGCACTTGCCTCCCTCCTTTTGATGATCAGCGCCATTTCCCTGTGGGCCGCCTTCTCCATTGACCGGCAGCTAAAGGAAACCCGTTCGAAACTGGACCAACAGATCCGGCTGAGAGAGGAACAGAATCGAGAGAGGGAGGATCTTCGCGCTCAACTCCGTGAGGCGCGCGGGCGTCTTGGGGAAGAGCGCCAGGGAGGGCTTGAAGGGCTGCAGCCGCAAGTCAATACCCTCATCCTGAGACTCAGCCCGCAGCGTTCCGGCCATACCGCCGGGGAACCGGCTCTCCGTTTGACACTCGACGATTCCTGGCGATGGATCGTCCTTCGCCTGCAGCTCAGCCGTGAGGAGCACTCGCGCTACCGCTTGACGCTTCGGGACGACGACGGACAAGTAGTGTGGCAGAGCTCCCAGGCGAGGTCGGACGCCGGTGGCGAATTGGCCATCAGCCTCCACTCCAGCCTCTTGCGCCCAGGAGTCTATAACCTGGTCGCCGAGGCTTTGCCGGAGGACGGCGAGCCGATTTTTGCAGCCTCTTTTCCCTTCCAGGTCAACCGTCCTTAGCCCCAATGCTGTTCACTTTAGAGGGTTGGCAAGGATGGAGGCCACGTGCCGGGCTTGTCCCGGTCGGGCCGTGTTTAGAGACCAGACGGGATCGGCAAAAAAACGCCACCATCCGAGCTTGCCTCGGTGGGGCGGTGTTTGCCAAACGAGGGGCGAGATGACCGG
>JANQFM010000053.1 GCA_028277865.1 Acidobacteriota bacterium | reverse complement strand
TCCGGACGTGCCATTCAAGATACTGCTCGTCACCAATATGTATCCTCACCCTGACCAGCCGTCTCAGGGCGCCTTTGTCCAGCATCAGGTCATGGCCCTGCGGCGCTTTGGCCATCACGTCGATGTCCTGCATATTCTCGGCTATCGCACCAGGTGGAACTACCTGACGGCCGCTTGGCGCGTTTTTGCAAGCACCTTGACAACCCGCTACGACATCGTTCATGCCCATTACGGATTGAGCGGAATTCCGTCGCTCTTCCGCTGGCGCACCCCGCTGGTGCTGACCCTTCACGGCAGCGACGCCCTGGTGGGGAGGCTGCAGCCGCTTGTGAGCCGAATCGCAGGCCGTCTGGCCGATGCCGTCATCGTGGTCTCCAAAAAGATCTGCTCGGTCGTCCCCGGCGAGATCCTGCCCTGCGGCGTCGACCTGGAGGCATTTCAGCCCATGGGCCGTTTGGAGGCGCGCCGCAAACTGGGACTGCCCACCGACCGCAGGCTCATTCTCTTCCCTTTCGATCCCCAACGAAGGGTCAAGCGTTATAACTTGGCCGAAAGAGCCGTCCAATTGCTGGCCGACGATGGAGAAAAGGCCGAATTGCTGGCCGTTCATGGAGTGCCCAACGAAAAGATGCCCTGCTATTACAATGCCTGCAATGCCATGATTTTGTGTTCGCACTCCGAAGGCTCTCCGACCTCGGTCAAGGAGGCTCTGGCCTGCAACCTTCCGGTCGTCTCTGTCGACGTTGGCGACGTGGCGGAATTGCTGGACGGGCTGCCCGGCGCACGAATCTGCCAGCCCACTCCCAAAGCTCTGGGGCAGGGCTTGTCGGAAGTGCTGGAAGAAGCCTCAGACGGACGCTTCAACACCCGCTTTCGAGTCGAAAGATACGACCTGAAGCAGCTGACCCGAACCCTGCTGAAGCTTTACAGCAACGTATCGGCAGCCAGCCGTCGTATTCGTAGCTGAAAACCTTTTTCTGCACTTTGCGTTCTTTGCGGCTTTGCGCGAGACTCCCAGACCATTCGGCATGCGCTTATTAAAGGACCAGGCTCTTCAACTGACAACTGACAACTGACAACTGACAACTCAGATGAACTTCCTGAAGCAGCTTTTCACAAAGAGCCGGTCTCCCAGAGTCTGCTGCATCGGCCTGGACGGCACTCCTTTCAGCCTCCTGAACCGGATGCTGCAGGAAGGAAAGATGCCGCGGTTGGCCGAGATCGCGTCCAGGGGAAGCCTGCGTCCCATGAGCAGCGTCTATCCCTGGGTTTCATCGGTGGCTTGGACCACCATTCAGACCGGGGTGAATCCCGCTCGCCATGGCATCTTCGGCTTCATCGACCGCGATCCGGCCACCTTGAAGAGCTTCATCCCTTTGGCCAACCGGCGCAGATTCCCGGCCCTGTGGGACGAGGCCGGCAGACGAGGCAAGAAAGTCGTCGTCATGAACGTGCCCGTCACCTACCCTGTGCGCCCAGTCAACGGCATCCTGACAGCGGGTTTCCTGGCGCCTCGCCTGAACGAAAAGGCCGTCTACCCGCCTTCCTTCCTGCCTGCCTTGAAAAGGCGCAAGTACCGCATCGACGCTGATCCGGAAATCGCCCGCAGAGACCGCGACCAAGCCCTGGAAGATATCAACGATGCCTTGAGCAAGCGCTTGGACACATTCCTTTACCTGCTCGACTCTCAGCCCTGGGATCTCTTCATGGGCGTGATTATGGAAACCGATCGCCTCCATCACTTCTTCTTCCGCCAAATGGAGGGCGGCCATCCGGTGTACGCCCCCGCTTTCTTCAAGATTTACCGGCAGATCGATCGTTTCCTGGGGAAGGTCGCCCGGCGCTTGGGCAACAAGGACGGGCTCGTGCTCCTGTCCGACCACGGCTTTTGTTCGATTCGAAAAGAGGTCTTTTACAATCACTGGCTGGCCCGTCAAGGCTGGCTCAAGCTCTCCAATTCGGCTCAGGGGCCGACCCGCCTCACCGACCTGCACCCCGCTTCGGTCGCCTACAGCCTCGACCCAGGAAGGATCTTCATCAACCTGAAGGGGCGCGAGAAGGATGGCAGGGTCCTGCCGGGATCCGAATATGAGTCTGTACGCCGCGAGATCATCCAGGCTGCCGAATCGCTGCTGGACCCGGAGAACGGCCGCCCGATGGTGCGCAAGGCCTACCGCCGCGAGGAGATTTACGACGGTCCTTTCTTGGAAGAAGCTGCCGACATCATTTTGGCCCCCCACGACGGATACGATCCCAAGGGAGCGCTGCTCAAGGACAGCCTGACCGGCCAAGACGAGATGATGGTGGGGATGCACACCTACGACGATGCCTTTGTGTTCGTTGCAGGCAACGACGGCCAAGACGGCAGCACGGCCAATGTCCTCGATGTGGCCCCAACCATCCTGGATCTTCTGGGAATCGAACCTCCGGGCGAATTGGAGGGCACTTCGCTGGTCCGCTAGGGCAGCCGACTTATTTCACATTTGAGTCGATCTCTGAAACTCTGTGCCCTCTGTGCCTCTGTGGCGAGAGCGCCACCGGAGTGAGGGAAGACACGACTAAGGATCATGGTCCATCTTCTCGATCCTGTGCAGGATCCCCGCTGGGACGAGTTTGTGCGCAGCCATCCCCGCGCCTCGGCCTTTCACACCGTGGGCTGGCTCAAGTCCCTGGCCCGGACCTATGGGTATCAGCCTCTTGCCCTGACCACCAGCGCGCCCGGGCAGGAGCTGGAGAATGGCTTGGTGCTTTGCCGGATCAAGAGCTGGCTGACCGGGCATCGCTTGGTGTCCCTGCCCTTTTCAGATCATTGCCAACCTCTGGTCGACCAGCCCGATTCTGAACGGGAAATGCTGGCCTGGCTGGAAAGGCACAAAGAAAAAGAAGCCTTGAAATACGTCGAACTGCGGCCCCTGGGCAACCAAGCACGCAACGCCGATTCCTTGGGGGGATTCGAAGCCTCTCAAGCCTACCTCTTCCATCAACTGGACCTGCGTCCGGGCGAGGAAGAGCTTTTCGGCGGCTTTCACAAGACCGCCGTGCGCCAGATGATTCGGCGGGCCGAAAGGGAGGGCCTGCAGATTCAACAAGGCCGCTCACCGGCTATTTTGAAGGGGTTCTACCATCTCATGCAGCTGACTCGAAGGCGTTTTCGACTTCCTCCCCAGCCCCTTTCATGGTTTCGCCATCTGATCAGGAATCTGGGCGATGCCCTGACCATCTGGACGGCTTCTTGCAACGGCAGGCCTGCGGCCGCCATCCTGACGCTCTCCTTCCAGGACAGGGCCATCTACAAATACGGCTGCTCGGATGCACAATTCCGCAACTTGGGCGGAACCCAGATCCTTCTCTGGAAAGCCATTCAAAAGGCCCGCAACGAGGGCGTCCGCGTCTTGGACATGGGACGCACGGATGAAGGCAATCGCGGCCTGGCCGCCTTCAAGGAACGATGGGGCGCCCAGAGGTCGAAGCTCGTCTACTACCGCTGCGCCACTTCAGCCACAGCCGCCCAGCCTGCCGGTTGGATGCAACCGTTGGCCAAGAAGGTCTTTTCCCAGGCGCCTGCCGCTGTGGTCAATTTGAGCGGGAGGCTGCTCTACAAGCATTTCGGATAATGGAAGCCAACGAATCCAGGTCGGCCCAAACACTCCGAGGCGAATCACTGCACAATCAAGCAGGATGCGGCGAGAGTGCCTCTTTGAGTGGATACTACCGCTGTGCGGGATCCCTGGAGGGCCAGGCGAGCTTCAGCCCGCTTGCTGCAGTCAACGGCGAGGATCTTCACGATACGCAACAAGATGCCGGGCTCGGTCCAACCAGCGGCCAGATGCCCGTCAGCTACTCCCGGCTGGTCGAGAGGCTGCTGCTGGAGCGGTACCCGGGAGCGGACGGTCACCCTGTAGGCTCCGGCTTGCCAACCATCGGCAAAAGGCTCCTGCAGGCGGTTTACTACTTCTT
>JANQFM010000028.1 GCA_028277865.1 Acidobacteriota bacterium | reverse complement strand
AGTGGTGAGGGAGTTGATTTGGGGACGATTACTGTTGATGCTGGGATCGAGGCTGTGAGTGTTGATAATCACACGAAAACCAAGATTGACGTTGCGAACGGCGGGATCGTACCAGCCACGGAATGAGGAGCGGCAGTACCTGGCATCGTCGCTCCAGGAGCCGCCCCGAACAACACGGCTGTTACCTTGCTTCGGGCCACTCGGATTCCTCCTGGATCTTGCAGCATACTTTCCGTACCAGTCTTGACACCATTCCCATGTGTTTCCGGCCAGATCTGAGATTCCTCCAGGGGTCGCGCCTTGCGGATAGACGCCCACCGGCGTGGATTCCCCGACATTGCCCTGATAGTTCAGCAGATCGCTGCTGGGATCCTGGTCACCCCACGGATACCTCTGCTTTGCCCCGTCGCCTCGGGCAGCCTTTTCCCACTGGGCCTCGGTGGGCAGCCATGCGCCGGTCCACCTAGCGTAGGCGGTCGCCTCGAACCAAGACACTCCGACCACCGGGCGGCTGGGGTGCTTGAGTTGGGCTGACCAGTCCGCCGGGTTGGACCACTCTCCGAATCCGCCTGCTCCCCAGTGGCGACGGTCTGCATACCCGTCAGCGTCCAGAAACCTCTGGTACTCGGCAACGGTCACCGGGTAGCGGCCGATCCGGTAGGCGTCCAGCCAGACTTTATGGACTGGCCCTTCAGGAAAAATTATGTCTGCTTGGGGGTCGAAGTTTGGCTTGGTGGAGTCTGCCTTCTGGGCTCCCATCCAGGACTCCCCTGCTGGGATCTCAACCCAGTTCTTGGTGGACTGCTGGGGGGAAAGGCGGGGGTCGCCAGCTTGGCCGATAGCTTCTGCAGCATCGATGGCAACATTAATGGGAACCTCCTTGGAGCGCTTGCGGTCGAAGACAGCCATGCAGTCTTGAAGAAGCCGCCGGTATCGCAGCGGATCGGGCGCCTTGTATTGGACGATGGACAGATCCTGAAGAATGCTCCCCAGAAGGCCGGCTGCGTATGCCTTCTCCTGGAGGCTGTTTTGTTCTTCCACGTCCTCAAGCACTGCGGAAAACAGGTTGTCCACCCGCTCGACCCCCTGGGTCTGCAGCACACCGCCCAACAGCAAGACAACTTCTCGCCATTCCGGCTTATAGAAGTTTGAACCCTCGAAGAGGATGCGGTGCCAGCGGTCAGAGCGGGCCGCCAAGGCCCGTGCGGCCAAGTGCTCTTGGAAGGTAAGGTGCCAAAAACGCAGTTCGTGCCCCCGGCCCACGACGATTCCGCTGTCTTCCTCTTCGCGCTGCAAAAACTCCTCGGCGGCAGGGAGCTGTTCCGCTTCGGGCAGTTCTCGCCAGTCAGCGGAGATCGCCCTGGCGGCTTTGTGGCGCGGGATCTGGGTCAGGCGTCCCTTGGGATGACAGTGCATGCTCAGGGCGAGGTTTTGGAGGATCAGGATGCAGCGCTCCGGCTTCACCCGGCCTTCCTTCGTATCACGCGAGCGGCCTAACCAGGTGAGGATGGAGTCGTAAAGTTCGGCCCGCTGCTCAGGCAGGCGCTTCTCGTTCCAGTGTACGACGGCCAAAGCGGTCAGCATGACGGGATTGCGAGCCAACTCCTGGATCTCTGGACGGCTGCGAATGGTGCTGAACAATTCATTCTTGTGCTTTTCGGCTCCATCAGGATCAGTTGGGAATAGTGCTTGGCACCAACGCGAGAAGAACGTCTCGATGGCAGAGTCTTCCAGAGCCACTATCGAAGCATGAGCAAATCCCGGCAGCACAGACTCGCCTCGGTAAGCTGCGGGACGGCTGGTTACGACGACACGGCAATTCTCCCAGCGGGCGGACAGCTTCTCGATCCACTGCACCAGAGACTTGCGATCCTTCTCGCTGGAGGCCTCGTCCAATCCGTCGAGCAGCAAGAGCGCAGGGCCGTCTTGGAGCTTTTTGCGGAAGAAACGGGCGTCGAGCCCGTCCTTGTCGTTCGCCCATTCATTCGCCAAAAAGTGCACAAGCCAATCCGGTGCCGACCAGACTGCGGGCGCTCCCGAACGCCCCTTGAAAGCAATCCGATGATCCTGAAGATCGGAGAGGCGGAGAAAGATGGGAAATGGGGCGTCCTCAAATCCGAGCGCCTGGGCTGCCTTGGAATCATCATCTAGGATCCCGCGGCAGATGAGCTGGCAAACCCGGCGCAAAAAGGTGGTCTTCCCGCCTCCCGGATCGCCTGTGACTACCAGGCGAGGACTGGCGAGAGCCTTCTCCAACTCCTGTTGCCTGGGCCGCTCGGAAACGTTTTGGCGAATCTCTGTGCTGGAATCGGGATCCTGTGGAGGCGCCGTTTTCAGTGAAATGTAAAGCTCTTCGATAGGGAAGCGGGTGGCGCGTCCGCTGCCCACTTGGAGTCCCCGGATGTCGATGTAGGCGGTCTCTTCGCGAAGGGACCGCAGGTAGCGCGAGGGGTCGCCAACCGCGTCGACTTCCACCTCCGGGTGGCGCTTGAGCCAATGGTGCAAGGCTTCGGTTACTTTAATCTGCAGATCGTCCGGAGTCGCGAAGGTGTTCCGCATCCGGCCGTCGCTCAGACAATCCTTCAGTTCCTTCAGGCTCTCCAGGTTTCTCTGCACTTCCTGAAAAAGCTCCGCTGTGGCTTTCTTCTCATGCATGGCTTGAGTCAGGCGGTATTCCTCCTTTAGGGATTCGTCCCATTGAGCGGACTCGTCCACCAAGAAGGCCAGGATCTCTTGGCCGCTGCTCTCGGCCTGCAGGCACTCCAGCCAGGTGATGCTTTTATGCTCATCGGGGGGCTGGTCCTCGGGCACCCAGCCGTAGCGGTGGGCCACCAGGACGATCAGCAGGTCGGAAGGCGCTTCGTGGTCCGATCCCGAGATGAGGGCCAGGCACTCGTCCAGGGGAGGGTTCCCGTCGGCTGGAAAATACTCCATCATGCGCGGGAAGAATCCCAGCGCCAAGGCCGCCTCGCGCACTCGCTTGCGGAATTCCTTCAGATCCTCGCAAGTGGAGGAGATGAAGACAATTGGCTTCCCTCCGCTCTTACTGCCTGGCATTTGGGTATCCTCCTATCCGACTCATCGCCCATCTGCACCGCCCCTACGGGGCTCCACCTCTTTTGTCGGCGATTCCTGGGGTTGGCACCCCAGGCTACACGACTTCGCCCCGTTCCGGGGCTTCGGAATGGGGAGGGCGTGGCCTTTGTGGCCCTCCCCTTCGAAGTGCCGCCTTCCTGTCAGAATCGGGCTCTGCATCCTTTCAGAGTCCCGTAGGGACGGCGGCGTGTAGCCTGGGGTGCCAACCCCAGGAAAGGAACGCCCACGATATCGGAGCCCCGTAGGGGCGGTGTGGGATCCTGTTCGCACCTCCAACGCCTAGTCCCAAAGATACTTCTCATCGAAATCGACATTGTGCTTGCGCAGCAGCTCGACGAATTCCTCCTGGAAGGTCTTGCGCCGGTGGTGCTCCGGCTGATTGCGGATGTATCGGCACACCCTCCCTGCCTGGGATTCGCTGACCGAAAATGCCGCGTATCCTTTCTGCCAGCCAAACCTGGTCCGTGCCTCAGGTCGTCGGTTCAGCCACCCGGAAGTATTTGCCTTGATGCGCCGCAGCATGTCGGCCACCGCCGTGTCGGCCTTGAAGCAGGCCAGGAGGTGCACGTGATCCGGGATGCCTCCGATTTCCAGCAAAGCGCCTCGTTCGCCCCGGATGATCCCGCCCATGTAGGCATAGAGGTCGTCTTGGATATGCTCTCGAATGACGCCTGGCGGTTCTTGGTGCTGAAGCCTGTTTCCTGGGGTTAGCACCCCAGGCTCTGGAACAACAATGCCAGGAACCAAGGGCTGGAGGGCATCTAGCGAAGGGAGACCTGTCAGAGAACCGGCCTATAATCCCCCTCTAACGAAATCGACGAGGTTCTGTTGATGTCAAGTTCGTTCAGTGCTGCGGATCTGCTCGCTGGTGCAGGCGGCCTCTCAGAAGGATTCCGATCGGCGGGATTCAAGGTCGCGTTCGC
>JANQFM010001124.1 GCA_028277865.1 Acidobacteriota bacterium | reverse complement strand
GGTTCGCATCACAAGCCCTCCACTAATTGAGTTTTTTTGGGAGATCTGCTGTTCGGCTCAAACTGCTGGAATTATAGGCTACCGAGGAGCGGATGTCACGTTTCGTACTGGAAGGAGCGAACCGCAGAGATCGCACAGAGAAGACGCAGGGGGAGCTGAGCGAGCAAACTACCCGGATGCAACGGCTGCCCGGGGCTGCGCTGCCTCCTCTTCGGCGGCTTCTTCGGGAGGTTCGTAGCAGCGTCGGCAGCGGGCTTCGTAGGCGTTGCCGTGGCCCACCAGGATTCGTTTGCCGCTTTTGACCAGGCGTTGGGTGCAGTTGGCGGCAGGGTTGCCGCAGCGCACGCAGATGGCCAGCGTCTTGGTGATGTACTCAGCGATGGCCAGCAGCTCCGGAATGGGGTCGAAGGGGACTCCCCGGTAATCCTTGTCCAAGCCGGCCACGATGACCCGCTTGCCCATGTTGGCCAGCTTTTCGCACACCGCCACGATGCCGTCATCAAAGAACTGGGCCTCGTCGCTGCCCACTACCTCGGTGCGGTCGCCCAGTGATTCCAGGATGTCCTGAGAGCTGCTCACCGACTGGGACTCGATGCGCAGTTCGCTGTGCGAGACGATGTGATCGTCCGAATAGCGGTCGTCGATGCGGGGCTTGAAGATCTGAACCCGCTGGCGGGCGATCTGTGCCCGGCGCAGGCGCCGGATCAGCTCTTCGCTCTTGCCTGAAAACATGCTGCCGCAAATGACTTCGATCCAGCCGGTTGAATTCAGTCGCCAAGTGTTCATGTCGAGTTCGGACGGAACATGGAAAAGGGAGCATGGCACAAGGAAAAGCACCGGATTTCCGTTTTTCCCTGTTCCGTGTTCCGTGTTCCCTGTTCCATCCCGGTTCCGATTACGGTGTCTGGGCGGACCGCCTGCGTGGGTTCGGCAGTGCCTTGCGGGGGAGCTTTCCGTCCCGCATGGCCGTATGATAGACGAAGGATGCGACGATTACCGAGGCCTGCATCATGTCATCGGCGACAAGGTGGTCATAAAAGTCCATGTTGGTGTGATGGGTGCGGCTGCTGTAGGCAACCGGATCCTGGATGAACTGGAAGCCGGGCAGCCCCACTGCGTCGAAGGAGAGGTGGTCGGTCCCTCCGGTGTTGCGCATGGTCAGGGTGGCGGCGCCCAGGTCGTGGAAGGGTTTCAAGTAGGCCTCGAAGATGGGTCTGACGGCCGCATTGCCCTGCAGGTAGACCCCTCGGATCTTGCCCGTCCCGTTGTCCAGGTTATAGTAGGCTGAGAACTTGGTGTGGCCGGGCTGCAGCTCCATCGAATCGCGATTTCCGAAATGCTCTTTGACATAGCCGCGCGATCCCCTCAGACCTTGCTCCTCTCCCGACCAAAGGGCAACGCGGATGGTGCGGCGCGGCTTGACGCCCAGCTTTTGAAGGATGCGCGCAGCTTCCATCATCACGGCGCAGCCGGAGGCGTTGTCGGTGGCGCCGGTGGCAGCGTGCCAGGAGTCCAAGTGACCGCCCAGCATCACCAATTCATCGCCGATCTGCGGATCAGTGCCCGGTATTTCGGCCACCACGTTGTAGCCTTGCAGATCCTTATCGTGGGCCTGCACCTCGATTTCGATTTCCAGCTCGACGGGGATCTCCTTCTTGACCAGCCGGAGCAACCGCGCGTAGTGCTCGGCAGCCACCACTGCCGAGGGCAGGCCCATCGGCTCGTCCATATCGTAGCTTCCGCCCCGCGAGACGAAGATGGTGCCGTGGCGGCCCCGAAAGCCGCCTTCCAAAATGGCCGCCACCCCTTCGTCGCGGAAAGTCTGGTTCATCTTGTTGCGCAGCTCCCGCATGCGTCGGAACTGGGCGCGGCGGTTGGCGTCGAATCCGCGCCGGCGGCGGGGCTGGGAGGTTTCGACCTCGTGCAGTTCCTCGTCGCTCCAGCGACGGGCGTCGGCATCGAATCCGATTTCGATTTCACGGGTCATGGGCATCAGGACGATGGCGCCGGACAGCGTCCCTTTGTACTTCTCCAGGTCTTCCGGAGAGCTGGCGTCCACCAGGACAGGCTTGCCGCGCACCACTCCTTCGGTCCCCTGAGTCCAGGCCTTGGGGTAAGCGATGAGAGGAGAATAGTAGGGCTCGATCTGGTGGATGGCGAAGCGTTTCAGCGACCAGCCACGCCCGAATTTTCCCCAGGGCTCCAGTTTGGAGTTCTTCAGCCCCCACTCGGCCATTTTGTCCCGGCTCCATTCCATGGAGCGCAGCATCCCGGGTGATCCGGTCAAGCGCGGGCCGGAAACGTCGGTCAGGTGCCAGAGGATGTCCATGACCTGGGAACGGGAAAGGCCTTCATCCCGGATCTTGGAGACCATCACCAGGTCGACCGGCTCTTCGGCCCACACCAATACCAAGGGAAGAGACAACCAAAAAAGAGCGACCACGCACAACTTTTTCATCGATAACTCCTTAGCTGCTGAATTCGTTGCACCCTAGTGGATAGACTCTGGGGCGGAAAATGTCAAGCGGGAAGGGGGGCACGGGGGGGGGCACGGTTCGCAGTTCGCGGCTCGCAGTTCGCTGTTATCGGATCTCTGGTTTGCGCTCCACGGGGGAGGGGAGTGTCCGGCTTCACTGCTTTTCTGGCACTGCGAACTGCGAACTGCGAATTAACTTTTCTCCGGCAGTGGCAGCCGCAGCGTCGCCTTGCAGCCTCGGGCGGACTGGCGGTTTTCCAGGGTCAGGGCACCGCCGTGGGCTTCGGCGATCTGGCGGCTCAGCACCAGACCGATGCCGCTTCCGCCCTTTTTGGTGGTGTAGAAGGGGACGAACAGGTTGGCGGTGTCGGAAAGTCCCGGCCCCTCGTCAATGACAAACACCTCCAGGTGATGGTTGCGGGTGCTCCAGCCGATCTCCACTTTGCCGTCCACTTCCGAAGCCGCATCCACGGCGTTTTTGACCAGGTTGATGAGCAGCTGCTCGAGTTGGGCTTCATCGGCTTGCAGGGTGAGGGGAGGGCCCGGGTTGAGCGCCACCTTGAGGCGGGTCTCCAGGCCTGCCACACGCCGCATCAGGGGAGCGATGGGCATGGGGGCCAAATCGGGCTGGGGCAGGCGGGCCAGGCGGGAGTAGGAGCTCATGAAGCGAATCAGCGAATCGGCCCGAGCGTTGATCACCGAAAGCCCCCGCCGCATGTCCTCCAGCCAGTCATCTGGCATGGGATCCAGACGCAGCAGGCTGGCCAGGCTGCCGGCCATCGATTTGATGGGGGTCAGGGAATTGTTCAATTCGTGCCCCAGCACCCGCACCAGCCGTTGCCAGGCTTGCCGTTCCTCCTCGCGTAGAGCCTGGCTCAGGTCGGTCATGACCAGCAAGGTGTGAGGCATCCCCCCTTCACGGAACCTGCTGCGGCGCAGGCCCCAGCGTCCGATGCCTCCCGGGAAGGTATGGTTCAAGGTGCGGATGGGACGGCCTTCCAGGCAATCAGCCAAGCCGAGTTGCTGGGCGCTGCGCCCTTCCAGGCGTTTCTGGGGCTGGGCCAGCAGGCGTTCTCCGGCACGGTTGACCAGGCGAAGGTTGTCGTTGTGGTCAAAGGCAAAAACGGCCACGTCGATCTCGGCCATGACGGCCCGCAGCAGGTTGAGGGCGTCGACCATTTCGAGGCGCTGCTTTTTGAGGGTCTCACCCAGGATGTTGACTTCCAGGGCGATTTCGCCCACCACATCGTCGCGGCGTCCGGGGCGGATGCGGATCGAGTAGTCCCCCTCGCGCAATGCGGCCAGCATGTTGGAGATGGTCTGCAAAGGAAAGACCAACCGTTCGCGCATTGCCACTGCAAAGCCGATCCAGCATCCCAGCAAGAAAACGGTGAGGGTCCACTGCACCTTGGCTGCATACCCTCCCTCCCAGATCAGGAAGAGGCAGACGGCCAGGGCTGGAAGGCCTCCCAGCATGGCCAACAGGGTGATCCGGTTCTCGAACCTGAAGCGATGCCCCAGGTGAGGCGCCCGGGCCGGGTCGGAATGGTCGTGATCCTGGCGCTTGACTCGGACTTCACTCACGGAACCTCTCCAGGCGCCGGTAAAGGGCGCTGCGGCTCAGCCCCAAGGCCTTGGCCGCCTGGCTGACGTTGCCCTCATGGCGCTCGAGTGCCCGGTCGATGAGGTATTTTTCGGCATCCTCCAGGCGCATGTCCTCCAACCGCGGCGCCGCCTCGCGTCCGCTGCGCAGCCCCAGGTCTTCGGCCGCCACCTGGCTGCGCTGGGCCATCAGCACTCCGCGTTCCACAGCGTGATCCAGCTCCCGCACGTTGCCGGGCCAGGAATAGTGGCGCAGGGCTTTGAGCGCCGCACCCTCGAAGCCCTCCAGATGCTTGCGGTAGCGTTGATTGTGGACGGCCAGGAAATGCTTGGCCAGCAAGGGGATGTCTTCGCGGCGGTCGCGTAGGGGAGGGATGTGGATTTCCACGGTGTTGAGCCGGAAGAGCAGGTCTTGGCGGAATCGGCCTTCTTCGATTTCCTCGTCCAGCTTGGAATTGGTGGCAGACAGCACCCGTACATCCACTCGGCGGGTCTTGGAGGATCCGACGCGCTCGAATTCGCCCGTCTCCAGCACGCGAAGCAGCTTGGCTTGCTGGGAAAGGGGGATGTTGGCGATCTCGTCCAGGAAAAGGGTGCCTTTGTCGGCCAGCTCGAAGCGTCCCACTCGATCGGCTTTGGCGTCGGTATAGGCGCCTTTGACGTGGCCGAACATCTCGCTTTCGAAAACGCCCTCGGAAATCCCACCCATATTGACCGTGACCAATGGCTTGCTGCTGCGGCCGGAGACCCCGTGCAGCGAACGGGCCACAACGCCTTTGCCGGTACCGTTTTCGCCGCTGATCAAAACGTTCGCGTCCGCCGGGCCGATGCGGGAAATCATCTGCAGGACGGGCTGCATGGATTCGGATTCCGCGATCAGGTCGGGCTTGCCGTCGCCGCGCAGCAAGAGGTTTTCGGCTTCCAGGCGCTGGCCTTTGCGCAAGGCCTGGCCCAATTCGATCTGGGTGCGGATGATGCTGCTCAGCCGGGCGTTGTCCCAGGGTTTTTCGACAAAGTCGCGGGCACCTCGGCGCATGGCCTCCACGGCGAGTTCGACGCTTCCCCAGGCCGTCATCACAATCACCGGCAAAGTGCTGTCCAGTGCTTGGATCTGGTTGAGCAGGTCGAGGCCTTCACGGCCCGAAGTGGTGTCGCGGGCGTAGTTGAGGTCCATCAGGACCACATCGAAGTCTTGTTTACTGATCGCTTCCAGCACTCCGGCCACCGAGTCTGTGGACTCGATACCGTAGCCTTCGCCCTTGAGCAGCAGGCGCAAAGCCTCAATGACATCGTGCTGGTCATCAGCGAGCAGGACGTGGGGCCGGAAGGCGTTCTTGTCTGCCATCAACCTTGTATCTTAGAAGATCCTGCCGCCCAGATGAAGAAGGGCGGGGCCGGGCAAACAAGCAGCCGAGAGGAGATCTCACGCAAAGCCGCAAAGCCGCAAAGGGGGTAAACATAGAACCAGAATTGATAAGCTCTTTCTCTTCAAATCTTTGCGTCCTTCGTGTCAAATTCCCTAGACCGCTACCCGGAACCCGGAACTTGGAACCCGAAACCTCTCTGCGATCGGTCTGAGGCGCCGCCTCGCTAGTCTTCATCCCCCTGCTGGCCCTTGGCCAAGAGGATGTCGCTGTCGCTGATGATGGTGTAGGTTGCCATCCTCAGAGCGGTGACAGCCTGTTCGTAGTTGATCAAAGCCCTGAGCTCACCGGCCTGTGCGTTGGTCAGGTCACGCTGGAAGCGCAGCACTTGGAAGTTGGTGGAAAGCCCGGCAGAAAAGCGCTTGTTCTCGCCGCGAAGCTGCTCTTCGGAGAGCCTCATGGCCAGACGGGCCGCTTCCAGGGCTTTGGCCTGGGTCTTGAGGCCTTCGTAGGCGTTGCGGACCTCCACAATGATGGCCTGCTGCTGGTCGCGCATGCGGCTCATGTTGCGCCGCTCGTTGATGGCCGCCTGGGCCAGGTTGGCCCGGTTGGTGCGGTTGCCCAGCGGAATGCGAATGTCGGCAAAGACCGACCAGGAGGTGAAGTCGAAGCGGAAAGGATCGGTGAAAGCGTCGGCGAAATTGCCGCGGTCTTGCTGGACCATGGTGTCCGGATCGGTGAACAGGCCGGTTCGGGCGCTGGAGGAGTATTGAACACGCAGATCGATGTTGGGCTTCATCTCCTTGCGATAAAAAGTTTGATCGACAGCATTTTGCTCCAGCTGGACCTGGATCTGCTTCAATTCGGGGCGGCGTTCGATGGCCGTGGTGATCAATTCGTCCAGTTTGGCCTGGACGTCCGGAGTCTGGGGAAGGTCGGTCGGGATCAGGGTCATGCTCCAGATGGAGGCGTCCGGATTGGAGGAAAGGAGTCTTTTCAGGCCGTTTTGGGCATTGATGATCTGGACCTCGGAAGAGATCATGTCCTGTTCGCGCCCCGCCACTTCGGCACGGGAAGAAGTGATTTCGATGGGTGCGGAGACCCCGATGTTGACGCGCTTCTGGTTGTTGGAGTGCTGCACGATGGCCAGCAGCATGCCCTGGCGGCGAGTCTCGTAGTTCTCGATGGCGAAGACCAATTCCCAATACTGGTTCTGAGCCCGCTGGATGACGCCGGCCACAGTGGCTTCGAACTGCAGGTCGTCGATCTCCAAATCGAGGTTGCTCAGCTTGATGAAGCGCTCGGTCTGCGTCTGGCGGAACCCCCTCCATAGGGGTTGCCGGAAGTTGAATTGAAAATCGCCTCCAAAGGTGGGGTTGAGGGTGGCGAAGAAGTTGTTGTTCTTGTTGCGGAAGGAACTGAAGGCTACCGAAAAGCTTCCTCCGCTGGGCAGGTTTTGCTCCAGCTGGGTATTGTAGCTGAAGGTCTCATCCGTACGGGCGGCTTGGGCTTCGCCGGCTTCCAGGGTGGAGGTCGTGGGTGAGGTGGAGTCCGAGATGCCCACGCTGAAGCTGAGGGCCGGGTCGTAGAATCCCTTGGTGGAAGTGATGATCTTCTGAGTGAGCTCTTCGCTGAAATCCTGGATGGCGATATCCAGGTTGTTGGTCAGCGCCAGTCGGATGGCATCGTTGAGGCTCAGTTCCAGCAGCGGCGCTCCCTCCTTTTCGACCTTTTCCCGATAAGGCAATGGGGATTCGATCTCTTCCTCCTGCAGCTGCTTGGATAGCGCCAGGGGGGATTGCTCTTGGCTGCTCTGGACGGACTGCTGACCTTGCCGGGCCAGAAGGCCGTTCAGGCTGGTCATACCCAAGAGGAAGGCGGCTGCAATGATCGATGATCTAAAATTGGTTCGACTCATCATATTGACTCCCAAGAAATAAGGGCGCAAGCGCCCTGTAAGTGGGCTGCTGTTCGGTCCTTCAAGCCCGAACCGTTCCATTACCGGCTGCCCCTTCAAGGCGGGGCAACCGCATCCGTCAAATCAGTCAAAGAGGAAACGCCAGGGACTCCGCTGGAGGGCACGGCGGCAAGCGCCTTGGTTGCAGGGCTGGCTAGGCCGCTGACAAGGTGCAACCGCGCCGGCCGCCATGAGCGCCGACGCGGGCATCGATATCTGTCATCGGCCGACTGCCGGTCGCCGTCAGACGGCTTCGGCTTGCTCTTCCACGATCTGGCCATCGAAGAGGTGGACTTCGCGTTCTGCGTGGCGGGCGTAGCGGGGATCGTGAGTCACCATGCAGATGGTGGCGCCGTCCTTGTGCAGATCGTGCAGGAGTTCCATCACCGCTTCGCCGTTGCGGGAGTCCAAGTTACCCGTGGGCTCGTCGGCCAGCAGGATGGAGGGCTTGCCGACCAGGGCCCGGGCCACGGCCACGCGCTGCTGCTGACCGCCGGAGAGCTGCGAGGGATAGTGCTTCATACGGTGCGACATTTCCACCCGGTCCAGAGCCCATTGCACCCGCTCCTTGCGCTCGGCACTGGGCATGCGGCGGTAGGTGAGGGGCAATTCCACGTTCTCGTAAACGTTGAGGTCGCCGATCAGGTTGAAGTTCTGGAAGATAAAGCCGATTTCCCGGTTGCGGATCTTGGCGCGGTCGGAAAGGCTCAGGTTGGCCACCGAATTGTTGTTGAGGTGGTACTCGCCCTCCGTGGGGGTGTCGAGCAGCCCCAGAATGGAAAGCAGGGTCGACTTGCCGCAGCCCGAGGGGCCGGAGACAGCGATGTACTCGCCCTCCTTGATTTCCATGTGGATGCCCGCCAAGGCATGGGTTTCCACCTCGTCGGTGAAAAAGACTTTCTTGACTCCGATCAGTTGGATCAAAGCGGATCCCTGCGCTGAGCTCATGTGTTGATTCCTCCTTAAATCAGTCCAATCGAATTTTCTCGTGATCGTCGTAGGCCGAAGTATCCGAGAGGATGACCTGATCACCTTCCTGCAAACCGGTTTTGACCTCGATCTCGTTCACGGAGCTGCGTCCCAGCAGCACTTGCACGCGGACTGCGGTGACGCCATCGGGCAGAATCTTGAAGATGCCGATCATGGTGTCAGCCTGGCCGTAGGCGGGCCGGCCCATGACCAGTGCGGAGTCCAGCTTGTCGATCTGAATCGTCCCATCAACGCTCAGCTGGGGCCGGGCGCCTTGGGGCAGCTCGCCGTCCAGCGCCACGTCGACTTGGACCACGCCCTGCTGCGCAGCCGGATCGATGCGGATCACATGCCCGGGAATGATCCCGTTGCGGGTATCGATTTCAGCGAACTGGTTGACCTGGATCTCGTTGGCCTGGGTTTCGGGGATGCGGAGCTCCGCCATCAGCCGATCGGGGCGGGCCACCCGGGCCAGGTTGGTTCCGGGGCCGACCTGCTGCCCGACCTCGACGGGGACTTCCTGCAGTTGGCCGCTGATTCCGGCCCGGACGTTGAGGGCGTCCAGCTGGCTCTGGCGCAGCTCGAAAAGGGCCCGCTGGGTGTCGATAGCCACTTGGGCGACGTCCAACTGCGCCTCGATGGCCTTGGAGAGGTTTTCCAGCCGTTCCTGCTCCAACCCATTGCGGGTCTTCAGATTCTCAGCCCGGATTTTGGAGCGTTGATAAGTCAGTTCGTCGATCAGGCCCTCTTCACGGAGCTGCCTGTTTGAATCGGCTTCCATCTGAGCTTGGGTGTAGTCGGCATCGACCTGGGCGGCTGTTGCCTTCATGGTGAGCAGCTGGCTTTGCAGCTGGACTTCCAGGTCGCTGTAGCGCGCTTGCTCCGCTTTCAATCGCAATTCGGCATCCAGGGCGTCGCGCTCCAATTCCGGGTTGCTGAGCACCAGGATGAGCGTATCGGGCCGGACAGGGATGCCGGCCTTTTCCACGATGCGTTCCACCCGCCCTTGAGTTTGGGCCGGGATGAAGACTTCTTCCTCGGGAACCAGCGTTCCCGGCCCGCGCACCTTGATGGTCAGATCCTTGCGCTCCACCACGCCGTTCCACACGGTGGCCCTTTCCACCGAAGGCAGCGCCCTCTCCAAAGTCGAAAGATAGTACGTGATGCCGCCAATCGCAGCCAAGACGACTATCGAGTAGAAAACCCTCAAAATCGCCCTCTTGCGTTTGTGCGCCTTGCCGCGGGGAATATCCATTGAGTCGTCCTCCAATGCCCCTCGGACGCAAGAGGCATGCCACAGCTTCGTCCGCCGGGATCGCTCTGCCCATGGGATTCTGCTTGCAATCCGTGCAATACAAAAGCCAGAGCCTGTTCGTCTCCGGCACAGATTGTCCCAAAAGCGAACACCGCTTGCAAGGGCGGCAAAGCGGATGCCGGCGACCGGAAACCGGCAGAAATATCGCCGGCGCCCGGGATGTGGAATCACCATTGTGGGATTCAACGGCACCCTTGCGGAATCGGGGCAGGCTCTGCTGGCGGGGTCTTTCCCGACAACCGGAATGGAGAAAGGGCAGGCGCCCCGTACTCAGCGATCGGAATCAGGGCCGGCCGGATCGGATGTCTCCGGCTGGGAGTCCGATTGATCGGAGCCCTCCGGCTGGCCTGAACTTTCCAGCAGCGCTTCCAGGGCAGCGATCCTGACTCTGGCCTCGCGGGCTTGGGTGCTGGTGGGCCACTCGTCCTGCAAGCGGCGATACTGCTCCAGAGCCTGCTGGTTGTCCCCATTCTTCTCATAGGCACCCGCCAGCTGAAAAAGAGTGCCCTGGATGGGAAAATGGGAAGCCGTATTGCCCAGCAGGGAGTTCCAGTAATCGATTGCTTCCTGGTAGCGCCCTTGCTGCTGTGCCTGCTCAGCCAGGCGCAGGGCTGCCAGGTTGCGGACCTCGGGCACCTCGGATTGGCGGCTCAAATTATCCAAGGCCTGGCGGGCTTGATCCGCCTGGCCGGTTCGTTCGTCGAGCAGGGCCAGGTAGTAACGGGCCCAGGGGACCACGGAAGTCCCGGAATAGCCTTCCAGCACGTTTTCCAATGCTTCTCGGGTGCTGGCATCCCGCTCTTCTTCACTGGCAAAGGTCCGCTGCCCGGGGTCGCCAGGCTGAGCCTGCTCATCCCCGGCACCCTCAAGCGGGGCGTGATAGAGGCTGACCGCATCTGAGAAGGCTTCCTGAGCGGCCCGGTTCTGGCCTTGCCGGTAGCTGTTCCAGCCGTACCCTGCCAGCATCAGCAACACCGCGACCACCACTGCACCGATCAGGTAGCCCTGGTAGACCATCGCCCACTGATAGATATCCGTCAAGATTGTGCGGATGCGATCTTGCTGGATCTCTTTTCGAGTCAGTCCCAACGGTGAAAGCCCTTCCCTCGGCTAGCGGTTGCGTTTTTCCCCTGTGCATGGAATTACGCCTGGCAGGACTCGAACCTGCGACACACGGGTTAGGAACCCGTTGCTCTATCCGACTGAGCTACAGGCGCATACATCAGCCGCGCAACCTGCGCTGCCGAAGGGCCGTAGTGTAGCAGAATTCAGACCGGCGTGCGCAAGGCGCAGAAGGGAACAAGAAACATGGAACAGGGAGCAAGGAAGACCGGCAGAAGGCAGAAAGTCTATTTTTTCCTTCCTCCTTGTCCCGTGTTCCGTGTTCCTTGTTCCCTGTCTTGCTATCATGCCGCCAATGCCTGCTTTCGTTTCCAGGCCGACACTGCTTGCGTGCGCTTTCGCCGA
>JANQFM010001122.1 GCA_028277865.1 Acidobacteriota bacterium | reverse complement strand
CACCGCAAAAGGGATGCCGACCGGCTTCTGAAGCAGCGCGAGGGAGCCATCGCCAACGGCACGTTTTGCGGCATTGTGCCCGAGAAAACCACACTCGATGAGCTGGCGGAAGACCTCTTGAACGACTACCGGGTGAACGGCAAGAAAAACACCAACCAAGTCGAGAACTACCTGCGCCGACTGGTGGCATTCTTTGCAGGCTCCAGGGCACAGAGCATCACGACGGACAGAATCCGGGCCTACATCGCCCAACGCCAAAGCGAAGTCAGCCAACGAACCGGACGATTGCCCGCTTCCGCCACGATCAACAGGGAGCTTTCGGCACTGCGCCGAATGTTCAACCTGGGGAGGCAGGCCGAAAAGGTCGTCCATGTGCCTCATGTCCCCTTGCTCAAAGAGAACAACGTCCGCAAGGGTTTCTTCCATCATCGCGACTACCTGCGGCTGAAAGAGGCTGCCCCGCCCCATCTGCGACCGATTGTGACGCTGGCCTATTTCAGCGGCATGCGCCGGGGCGAAATCCTCAGACTGCGATGGGATCAGGTCGATTTTCGACGACGCCTGATCCGGCTGGAACCGGGGACCACCAAGAACCGGGAGGCGAGGACCGTTCCCTTGAGCGGAGAGCTGTTGGAGGAACTCCGGCAGCAAAGGCAGCTTCGCGACTCCAGGTTCCCCGGATGCCCCTTCTTGTTCTTCGACCACAGGACGGGAAAGCCCCTGCGCTCCATCCGCAGGTCGTGGTCCACCGCCTGCAAGAAAATCGGCTTGCCGGATGCGCTTTTCCACGATTTCCGCCGCACCGGAGTGCGCAACCTGATCCGCGCCGGAGTTCCCGAAAACATTGCCATGTCGATCAGCGGGCACAAGACCCGTTCCGTCTTCGACCGCTACGACATCGTGGACGAGGCCGCCGTGCAGGCGGCTGGAGAGGCCGTCGAGCGTTACTTGGAGAAGTCCACGGGCACAATTCGGGCACAAATCGCCGAATTCGAGCCTTCCCGCCTCAGACAATCCCACCGCTAAATAATTGAATCCAAGGGTGTTAAGGTGGTACGCCCGGCAGGATTCGAACCTGCGACCTACGGATTAGAAGTCCGTTGCTCTATCCAGCTGAGCTACGGGCGCTCGGGACTGAGTCGTCATTCTCCCAGGAACTTCGCCTGGTTGGCAAGGCGATTGTGGGGATCCGAGCCTTCGCTTGTTGGTTTCATCCGAAGGCGCACGACCTGTTTGGCGCCTCACCCGTCACACACTATACTTGCGGCAACAACGCCGGCTGGCTTGGGAGGTGAAATCGTGAAGATTGCCATCCTTTCCGATACCCATGACAACATCTGGAAACTCGACAAGGCGCTCGACAAGACCAAAAGCGCCGAAGTCCTGATTCATTGCGGCGACCTCTGTTCCCCCTTCGTGATCAAGCACCTGGGGGAAGCCGCTCACGGACGTCCCCTTCACATCGTATGGGGCAACAATGACGGCGACCCGCTCACGATTTGCCAAATCGCCTCGCAATACAGCGGCATCCTGCTGCACGGGCAGTTCGCCGAGCTGGAGCTGGACGGGGTGCGGATCGCCGTCAACCACTATCCCGAGATCGCCCGGCCACTGGCCGACAGCGGGCACTACGACCTGGTCTGCTATGGCCACGACCATACGGCCCACGAGAGCTTCAATGGGCAATGCATACTGCTCAATCCAGGGGAGCTGATGGGGCTGCTGGGCAAGACCACCTTTGCCTGGTTCGATACCCAGACGCGGATCGTGAAGTTCGAAGAGGTGAAGTGAGGCGGGCTCTCGCGCTGAGGCGCAAAGACCCGCAGGGAGAGCGCTGGGGAAGGCCCAAGTCAAAGAGGGAATTGGAAGGTGAGGCCGGAGCCGATGAACCAGTCGGGGGCGTCGCTGGACAGTCCCTGGCCCACGATGAAGTCGGCGATGACAAGGTTGCGGATGTTGTAGCCCAGTGAAAAGTCGAGGGAGTTTTGAGCACGCCCCGAGGCGTTGAGGGCCGTGCTGCCGAACAGTTCCACCGAAACAGCCAATCGGCTTTCGACTGCAATATCGGCCGATACGATGTAGTTGAACGAAGAGAGGGTGTCGCGGTCGCCGTCCCTCCCCGTTGCAGTGCTCCAACTGGGTCCCAGGTTGTAGTTGAGCGAAACTCGATCGCCTAGGCTGTGGGTGGCCAAAAACAGCAGGAAGGGGTCGGCCCGGCGGCTGGTGAAGCTGCTGTCGCCGAAAGGCAGGCTGACGCCGCCGCGCAAGGAAGCGCGCGGCAATGGGCCGTCTTCGCTCCAGAGGCGCACTTTGGCCGCCGCCTGGCCGTCGCGGACGCCGTGAGCATCAGCGACGAAGCCTCCAACCTTGACCTCTTCCCAGGCGGCTCCCGCCCATCCAACGCTCAGTTCCAGCCGGCGGTGGAGGCCAAAACGGACGACGGTGGCCGGGAAATCGTAACTGCGCAACCGGGTGCCTGCCTGATCATCGCCGGTCAGCTGCCAGCCCAATTCGAAGTGGATGTAGCCTTGCGGGACCGTGTCGGGGCTCTCGGTGGCATTGGGACGGTTGGTGCTGAGGCCGGGACGGCTGGCTGGAACTTGCGCGATCAACGAAGTGCTGAGTGCAAAGGCCACAAGCCACATCATTCGCATCCAAACAGGGTAGCAGAGATGGGGGAGTGGGGCCGTGTTTGACAAACCAGAACGAGCCATTATCTTGGTACGCCGCCCTTTGCGTCATTGCGTGAGATCTGCTCTGGTTCTCGCCATTTTTGGGCCTACTACTTATTGTTAGAATAGCCGGCCCTGATCGCCCGGTTGCAACGGCACCTGGAATTTGCCCGTGTCCAGAGGCGGTTTGCGGCGCTCGAGGCCCAGCCGCCGGCAGGCCACCTGGAAGCGCCTTTGCAGTAGTTTGGCGTAAGCTCCCTCGCCGCGCATGCGATTGCCGAAGCGGGGGTCGTTGAGGCGTCCTCCGCGCATGGAACGCAGTTTGTTGAGCACCTTGCTTTTCCTTTGCGGGTAGTGGGCTTCAAGCCAATCGCTGAAGAGTTCTTTCAACTCATGAGGCAGCCTGAGCAGAATGAAGTTGGCCGTTTGGGCGCCTGAGCTAGCAGCGGCCTCCAAGATGCTTTCCAATTCGGAATCGTTGATGTTGGGAATCATCGGAGAGGCCAGCACGCCCACTGGGATGCCGGCTTCGCCAAGAGCTTCGACAGTCTGCAGACGGCGCTCGGGTGTGGCTGCCCGAGGCTCCATTCGGCGCGCCAGAGTCCGGTCCAGGGTGGTGATCGAAATGTAGACCGAGGCCAGGTTTTCTTGGGCCATGGGCTTCAGCAGGTCCAAGTCGCGCAAGACCAGATGCGACTTGGTGACAATGCTGAGCGGATGCTGAAACTCGCTGAGCACCTCCAAAATGCTTCGCGTGATGCCCAATCGGCGCTCCACGGGCTGGTATGGATCGGTGTTGGAGCCCAGTGCAATCACCTGGCAGCGGTAACCGGGCTTGCCCAGCGTCCTGCGCAGCAGCCGGGGCGCTTCGGGCTTGGAGAAGATGCGGCTTTCGAAGTCCAGCCCGGGAGATAGGTCAAGGTAGGCGTGAGTGGGGCGCGCAAAGCAGTAGACGCAGCCGTGCTCGCAGCCTTTGTATGGATTGATGGAACGGTCGAAGGGAATGTCCGGTGAATCGTTGCGGCTCAGGATGTTGCGCGTCACTTCCGGCGTAACAGTGGTCCGGATTTCCGGCGCAGGCTCGTCCAGGCTGCCCCATCCGTCATCAAAGGGGACCAGATCCTGTTTCTGAAGGCGACCCGGCAGATTGGAGACCGCCCCTCGCCCTTTTTTCGCGCCCTTTCGTAAAACCATCCGCGCTCCTTTCGCGGGCTAAACCTTCCTGGCGATGATCCCGGCCACGCCGCGGCGAAAGCGGTAGTTGCCGTAGCCCCGCACCAGACGCACCCGGAAGCCGATCCCGCGCAGCTGCCCGGCCAGCTCCACGCCGGGGTAAGTATGCAGGCGGTGCACCTCCTGGCTGCGCCGATAAAGTTGGCCCGCCTTGCGGAAAGAGGTGATGCGGCGTTCCAATTCCCTCTTTTTGATTTTCTCCTCGGCCTCCACCAGCACAGCCCAGCCGGCACCCTGCCGGAAGTCTTTGCGCCAACGGGATTTTTTCAGGGCGCCGGGCTGGACGAAATCAAAGATCAGCAGGCCGCCGGGACGCAGCGCACCGTGAATACGCCCAAACAGGTCCCGCAAGGTTTTGGGGCCGCCGGCCTCACCGAAGAGGTAGTTGACGCATTCCCCCAGCGCTGTGACCACATGGCAATCGGGCAGTTGGGCCTGGAAAAGGGATTCCTGACGAAACTCCCCTTGAGGGACGCGTCGGCGGGCCATCTCGAGCATGGGGCCGGACGAGTCGATGCCGATGACCCGGTAGCTGGCCTTGACCAGCTTGGCGGCCCAGATTCCGCTTCCGCAGCCCAGGTCGATGACCAGCCCCTGACGGATTCCCGCCTGGCGCAGGATTTTCAGCAGCTCGGGCGCCGTGTCGCAGGCGAATCCGCTGAATCCCGCATCGTGAATGTAAGCCAGATCCTCCTCATAGCCCTGCATGGCGTACCCCTTGGCTCTAGGCGGCTAGGGTTTCGATATTCTTCACATTTGAGTCAAATTTGGAGCGCCCGCATCTTGCGGGCCTCTGCCTCTGGAGGGATCCCGATCCTGGCAGCCGAGCG
>JANQFM010001117.1 GCA_028277865.1 Acidobacteriota bacterium | reverse complement strand
GGCGTCTTCACGCAGGAGTTGACCGAGCTATACCAGGCCTATCGGGCCGGACGCCCTTCGCCTTTGCCCGAGCTGCCCATCCAGTTCGCCGACTTTGCCCACTGGCAGCGCAATTGGCTGAGCGGTGCGGTTTTACAGGAGCAGATCGGCTATTGGCAAAGCCGTCTGGCCGAGCTGCCAGGTCCGCTGCTACTGCCCATCGACCGTCCACGGCCTTCCCGCGAGACCTACCGGGGCGGCACGGAGTCCTTTTTGGTTTCCAGCGAGATACTGCATGCTTTCCGGCAGCTGAGCCGACAGGAGGACGCCACGCTTTACATGGCATTGCTGGCGGCCTATCAGACCTTTTTGTACCGCATCAGCGGCCAGCAGGACATCCTGGTCGGCTCTCCCATCACCAGCCGCAACCGTCCCGAGACCGAGCCCTTGATCGGCTTCTTTTCCAATACGCTGGTGATGCGTTCCGACCTTTCCGGCAACCCCGGCTTTCGCCAATTGCTGCGCCGCGTGCGCAAGGTGGCCTTGGGGGCTTATGCCCATCAGGATCTTCCGTTCGAACGCCTGGTCGAGGCGGTGAGGCCCGATCGCTCGATGAGCCACTCGCCGCTCTTCCAGGTGCTCTTTACCTTTCAGAACGCTCAGGACCACCTGCTGGAGCTGCCGGGGCTCACCCTCAGCCTGGGAAGCCAGGCCGACATCGGGGCGGCCAAGTGCGACTTGACCCTGATCATGACCGAAGCCATTCGGCTGGGCGGAATGTGGGTCTACAACTCCGACCTGTTCGCCGCCGACACCGTGCGGCGCCTTTCGACGCAATTCCAAACCCTGCTCTCCAGCATTGTGGCCCGGCCCGATGCCCGCATCGACGAGCTGGACATGATGACCGAGTCAGAGAGGAGAAAATTCGCTATGCAAAGAAAAGAACGGCAAAAATCCAAATTCGACAAGCTGCTCAGCATGCAGTCCAAGGGAGTCAGCTTGAAAAAGAAAGAGGTGATCCGAACGCGCCTCGTCCAGCCGGGAGAAAAGCTCCCCGTGCTGATCGAGCCTGCCATCGACGACGTCGACCTCAGCGACTGGGCCCGCGACCACACCGACTTTATCGAAGGCAAGCTGTTCGAGCACGGCGCAATCCTCTTCCGCGGATTCAACATTCACACAGTGGAGGAGTTCGAGCGCTTCGTCAACACGGTCTGCCCCGACCTGCGAACCGATTACGGCGATCTGCCTCCCGAGGCCGGAAGCCACACCATCTACCGCTCCACTCCCTATCCCAACGACAAGATGATCCTCTTTCACAACGAAAGCTCGCATCTGGATACCTGGCCCCTCAAGCAGTTCTTTTGCTGCTTGCAGGTGGCCCCGGTGGGCGGCGAGACGCCATTGGCGGACTGCCGCAAGATCTACCGCATGCTCAGCGAGGAGACTCGGCAGCGCTTCGCCCGCAAGCAGCTGATGTACGTGCGCAACTTCACCAGCCGTCTGGACGTGAGCTGGCAGGACTTCTTCAAGACCGAGGACAAAGGCGAGGTGGAACGCCAGTGCCGGGAGGGAGGGATGACCTGGCACTGGAGGGAGGATGGCGGCTTGCAGACCCGCAAGGTTTGCGCAGCCGTGGCCCGTCACCCGCACACGGGCGAGATGGTGTTTTTCAACCAGATCGAGCTGCACCATCCCCACTTTCTGGATCCTGATGACCGACAGGCCATGCAGGCCATCTTCGACGAGGACCACTTTCCGCGCAATGTCTACTATGGCGACGGTTCGCAGATCGAAGAAGAGGTCCTGACCGAGGTGCAGCAAACCTTCGAGCATGCAGCCGTGGCCAACGCCTGGCAACCCGGCGACCTGGTCATGGTCGACAACATGCTGGTGGCTCACGCCCGCAATCCCTTTGAGGGCCCGCGCAAGGTGATTGTGGCCATGGGCCAGGTCACCGCCGAGAAAGACCTGCAGCCTGTAGGAGAGCATGCATGAGCAGCCCCGCACAGACCATCGGAGAGGAGCTGCAGGGATTCCAGCTGTCCCCTCAGCAAAGGCGCCTCTGGCAGCTCCATCAGGACAGCCTCGCCTACCAGGCCCAATGCGCCATCCTGCTGCAAGGCGAGTTGGACGACCAAGCTCTCCAGGAAGCCTTGCAGCGCCTGGCAAGCCGCCATGAAGCCCTGCACACCGCCTTTGTCCGCATGCCGGGCCTCAAGGTGCCTTACCAGGTCGTCGGCGACAGCTTGGCGGACTGGCGGCAAGAGGATTTGTCGGCCCTGGGCGATGAGGAGCAGCAGGCCGAAATCGAGGCTCTGCTGCAGCGCCAGCGCGAGCAGCCTTTCGACTGCGGCCAGGGTCCGCTGCTGAGGGCCGTGCTGCTCAGGCAGTCCGGCCTGCGCCACGTCCTGTTGCTGAACCTGCCCTCTCTGTGCGCCGACGCCTGGACCCTGCAAAACCTGTTCCGGGAGATCGGCGCCTGCTATGCCTCGGCCCGCCGGAGCCGAGAGGGCGACGAAGCTGAAGAGGTCTTGCAGTACACCCAGTTCTCCGAATGGCAAAACGGGCTGCTGCAGGACGAGGAGGCTGCTGAAGAACTGGCTTACTGGAGCCGTTTCGAAGAGGGTCGCTTTGAGTTGGACCTTCCCTTTCAGGCCAATCCGTCCCGCCTTGGAAGCTTCCAGCCGGCTTGCCACTGCTGGAAGCCGGAGCAATCCGTCGTCCAGGCTCTGCAAAAAGCCGCCCGGCAAGCAAAAGTAGGGACGGAAACCTTCCTGATGGGTTGCTGGCAAACGCTCTTATGGCGCTTGACGGGACAATCAGAGCTGGTCACGGGTTGGGCTGCCCGGGGCAGGGAACACGAAGCGCTGCACGATTGCATGGGGCTTTTTGCCCGCTATGTGCCGGTTTCCGGCAGCTTCGACGGCGGGGTCCGCTTGAGCCAGATGCTGGCGGAGCTGGACGAAAGGCTGAGCGAAGCCAGAGAAATGCAGGACTATTTCGTTCTGGGGAAGAGCACCGGCAGCGAAACTTATTTCCAGGCGGCCCTTCAACATTGGGAGCAGCCGCCCGCCTACCAGGCCGGCGGCCTGACTCTTTCGCTGCACAGTCTGCACAGCTGCAGCGAACGCTTTCACCTCCAGCTCGGCTGCGTTTGCTCTGAAGGCGGCTTGGCCCTGCAACTGGACTACGATCCCGATCGCTTCCAGCCCGTTGACATCGAGCGTCTTGCCGGTCAGTTCCAAGCCCTGCTGGCCGATGCCGCACAGCATCCCGACCGGCAGCTGGGCGATTTGCAGCTACTGGGCAAAAAGGAACGGCATCGGCTCTTGGAGGCTTTCAACGACACACGGGCGGATACCCCTGTCGGCCAAGGCATCCATCAGCTATTTGAAGCCCAGGCCGAGCGGACGCCGCAGCGGGTGTCCCTGCTGTTTGAGGGCAGCCATTTCAGCTATGGCGGGCTGAACCGGCTGGCGAACAAGATGGCCAGGCGACTGCAAGGGCTGGGCTTGGGGTCCGGGGATATAGCCGCCCTGCTGCTGGAGCGCAGGCCCGAGGTTATCTTATCCATGTTGGCGACGCTCAAAGCGGGGGGCGCCTACCTTTCGGTCAACTTGATGCTGCCTCGAGAGGGGCTTTCCTTCCTGCTCAGCGATGCACGCCCCAGTGCGCTGGTGAGCCGGCAAAGCCGACTGCAGGGGCTGCCTTTTGCCGATGCGCCCGCCCTGCTGCTGGACGGGGATTGGGCTGGTGAGCTGGAGCAGAGCGGCTCAAACCTCGGCGTCCCCTTTTCAGAAGGCCAGTTGGCCTACGTCCTTTACACATCGGGATCGACCGGTCGGCCCAAGGGAGTGGCGGTGGAGCACCGCCAGCTCCTCAACTACTGCTGCGGCGTGGCCGAACGACTCGAACTGCCCGAGCAGGCCAGCTTCGCCATGGTGTCGACCTTTGCTGCCGACCTGGGCAATACGGCTATCTTCCCCAGCCTGCTCAGCGGCGGTTGCCTGCACCTGATCGCCGAAGAGAGGGCTTCGGACCCGCGACGGCTTGCGCAATACTTCAGCCGGCACTGGATCGACTGCCTCAAGATCGTCCCCAGCCATTTGGCCGCGCTGCAGGTTTTGAGCGATCCCAGCCGGGTGATGCCGCGACGCTGCCTGGTGGTGGGAGGCGAGGCCTCGAAACGGGAGTGGGTCGAGCAGCTGCAGCAGCTGGCCCCCGACTGCGC
>JANQFM010001095.1 GCA_028277865.1 Acidobacteriota bacterium | reverse complement strand
CACTTCGGGCACGAGGAGGCTTCATTTCACGGGCCGACCGCGCAGACTTCCGTGCCGCTTTCAAGACCGGCCTGCGATCGCAAGCCAGCGACAGCGCCGATCTGGTCACGCAACTGGAATGGGGTACCGAAGTCGACTTGCCCGACGGCCTTTCCAACCAGGAATGGACAAAGGTCAGATCGGGGAACGACGAAGGGTTTGTCAAGACTCACCATGTCGTTCAGGTTGCCTATGTGCAGCGCAAAGGCCGATCGGCCTCAGGCCTCACGGCCGAAATGACCACCGAGCGCCGGGACCGGGAGACCGGCGAGATCCACAAGGAAAAGCGCAAGCTGCTCTGGGGCGACTTGGTGCAGATCACCAAGGCGGGGGCGCAGCAATGCGAAGTCCGCGCCCGCGGCGCACGAGGCAAAATCGACACCGACCGCCTGGGCGACGAGGCTCTATTGGAGGTCTATTTTGTAGATGTGGGGCAAGGCGACGGGGTATTGGTGCGCACGCCCGACGGACGGCACATGCTCATCGATGGAGGGCTGGAGCGGACCAAGCAGCTGACGGGCAAAAATGCCGCCGACTTCGTCGATTGGAAGTTCTTTTTCGATTATGGCGACTTCCGAATCCGCCTCGACAGCCTGATGGCTTCGCATTCGGACAACGACCACTACGGGGGGCTTCACGATTTGGTGCGCACAGGCCAGATGGCCGAGCGGGAACTCGACTGCATCGGCGTCGACATCAAGACCCTTCACCACCCCGGACTGTCGCGCTGGACGAACAACAAAAACGCGGTTGTAAAGCACAAGCAAGGATTGGGCGCTCATAAGGACGGCGCCTTCATCCAGCTCTTGGACGATCGGGCCGATGCTGAAAAAGCGGTCTCACGGGATGCGGCAGAAAAGCTCTCGGGGCCCTGGAAAAGATTTATCAACGACGTGCTTGAAAACAGCCGATCGACCCAGGTGGAACGGGTGATCCTCGATCGGGCCCGCATCATGTCCGGCGGGACGCTGCCCAAGCTGTGGCCATCGAAGAACGGCTGCCACATGCTGGTGCTCGGACCCGTAGCCCGAGAGGTGGACGGCAAGCCCGCACTTCCCGATTTCGGCAAGAAGTCCTTCAACACCAACGGCCACAGCATCTGCTTGAGAGTCGATTACGGCAAGGCCCGCATCCTGCTCACCGGAGACCTCAACACCACCAGCATGAACTGGCTGGCGGAATGCTACGGCGACCGGATGGGCGCCTGGGAGTGCGATGTGGCCAAGGCCTGCCATCACGGCAGCCACGACATCTCCTACCGGTTCCTGGAGAAAATGGCGGCCGCCGCAACTGTCATATCATCCGGCGATGCAGAAGGGCATTCTCATCCTCGCCCCGAGATTGTCGGCGCCAGCGCCGTCACCGGGTTCAAGACGGTGGATCGGGAATCGGACCGTCTGGTGACACCGCTCATCTACATGACCGAGATCGAGCGCAGCGTCAGCCTGGGCGCCCTCAACCGGATCGATTTCCGTAGCTTGCCAAGTGGAGACGACAATCTCAGCGGGGCGATTTTGGGACGCAACATCGACGAACTGAACGACAAGGCCTATCTGCGGCCCGAAGACCGAGCCAAACTGCGCAAGATCGACAACAGCAAAGACGCCAACAAGTTCGCTGCCGAGGTCCGCAAGAAGCAAAAGCCCCTCCTTCAGGCGATGGAAGAGGACACCCAAAAAGGCAAGATTGTGGTGGATTTCAACCTCACTGTCCCTCAGGGGCCAGTCAGTTCCGAGAACGTGCGCAAACGCGCCTGGCGTTCCCGAATCATGGAGAAGAACCATTATGGGCTGGTCAACGTGCGCACTGACGGCCATACCGTCCTCTGCGCCACGCTGGACGAAACCGAGGAGAAGTGGGTGACGCACGCCTTCCCTGCACGATTCGCGTCGGCTGGGGAATGAGAAGGAGTCAGGAATCAGGAAGAGGAGGCTCCGCGGATCTCGACCGGGACGAACCCTAATTCTACTAATTCGAGCAATCTGCAGGGTGGCATGCATTTTTTGAATGCCCTCCGCGGCTGCGCCTTCTGAGCTTCATTTTGCCCGCTTCAGCGGGCCTTCCCGAAGGGCTTCAGCCCTGAGGGTTGATAGGCCAGTCCTTTAGGGCTGGTGAACTGGCAGAAGGCAAGCAAACCATAGCCCGTTTCAACGGGCTTCCCTCCCCGAGGCTTCAGCCGTTCCCTTCCGGATCCAGCCGCGGCCAGGAGCAATGAGCCGCGATTC
>JANQFM010001089.1 GCA_028277865.1 Acidobacteriota bacterium | reverse complement strand
CCTCTGCGGTTTCGCCCCCTCTCCTCCGCCAGCACCTCCCCGACTACATGATCCCTTCGCCCATTGTTGAGCTGGACGAGCTGCCCCTGACCCCCAACGGCAAAGTCGACCGCGCCTCCCTGCTCCAACAGATCGAATCCATCCAGCCCCCGGCCCCCTTCCCCCAGCCCCAATCCCCCACCCAAGAGATGATTTCCGGCATCTGGGCTGAACTCCTGCAAGTCAGCCAGGTGGGTTCCAAGAGTCATTTCTTCGAACTGGGCGGGCATTCGTTGCTGGCCACTCAGCTAGTCTCGCGCATCCGCAAGGCTCTAGGAGTGGAACTGCCCTTGAGAGCCGTATTCGAGACACCCTTCCTGGAGGCTTTGGCCCAGCACGTCGATCACTTGCTGGCTACGGATCAGTCCCAAATGCCTCCTCTTGCTGCCAGCCGGCAGCGCCAGGGACTTCCCCTCTCCTTCGCCCAGCAGCGCCTCTGGTTTTTGGATCAGCTGCAGCCCGACAGCCCCGCATACAACGTCCCGGCATTTGTCCGGCTGCGGGGAAGCCTCAATATCCCGGCCTTGCAAGCGTCGATCGAAGGAGTAGTCCACCGCCACGAGGTCTTACGCACCCGATTCCCCTCGAAGGACGGCCAGCCGCATCAGGTCATCGACAACCAGCCCCGCCTGCCCCTGCCCGTCATCAACCTCTCAGCCCTGGAGTCTGGAGCCCGCTCCAGTGAGCTCTCCAAGCTGGCCCAACAGGAGGCCCAACGCCCCTTCGATCTTGCCGCCGGCCCCGTCATGCGCGCCAGCCTGATCGTGGAGGCTGGGAGCCACAGAGGCACCGAGGCACAGAGATCAGAGCATCCCCTTTCTTCCTGTGTTCTTTTGACCGTCCATCACATTGCTGCCGATGGCTGGTCGACCGGCATCCTGCGGCGCGAATTGGCAACACTCTATTCCGCCTTCTCCCGCCCGGAACCCGGAACCCGGAACCTGAAGCCCGAATCCCCAGACCTTGGACCTTGGACCTTGGACTTTGGACTCCCCCCCCTACCCGTCCAGTACGCCGACTTCGCCCGTTGGCAGCGCGGCTGGCTGAAGGAACGGGAGCTGGATCGTCAGACCGAGTATTGGAAGCGTCGCCTGCAGGGCGTGAAACCACTGGAGCTTCCAGGCGACCGTCCGCGTCCGGCGGTCTTCAGCCATCGGGGCGGCTCGATCGATTTTCGCTGGCCGGCTTCTTTGCTGGTCGACTTGCGAAAGCTGAGCAGGTCCGTCGACGCCACTTTGTTCATGACTTTGCTGGCTGCTTTCCAAGCCCTTCTGCAGCGCTGGAGCGGTCGGGACGACTTTGGGATTGGCACTCCCATTGCCAATCGCAATCGAGCGGAAATCGAGCCCTTGATCGGATTCTTCGTCAACACGCTGGTCATGCGCCTGCCGCTGCAAGGCGGCAGGGCATTCCGGGAATCGCTGGCTGATGTACGCAAGACTTGCCTTCAGGCCTACGCTCACCAGGACGTGCCCTTCGAGCAGCTCGTTGAGGAGCTGCAGCCGGAGCGTTCCCTGAGCCGCACTCCACTCTTCCAGGTCATGTTCGCCCTGCAAAACGCACCCATGCAGCCGGTTCGCCTGGCGGGGCTGCAAGCCGAGCTGCTGCAAGTGGAATCCACGGCCGCCAAGTTCGATCTGGCGCTGGCCCTGTCAGAGGACGGGGAAGGGATG
>JANQFM010001000.1 GCA_028277865.1 Acidobacteriota bacterium | reverse complement strand
AACCGCAGAGGACGCTGAGGGAAGACGCAGAGGGCGCTGAGAAGATCTTCTCTCTGTTCTCTGCGCCCCTTCTCTGCGCTCTCTGCGGTTTCTCCCCTCTCCTCCTCCCCCGACGACATAGGCAACCAGCCGCCCATCCCGAACCACCACTGCCGCCTCGGCCACCTCGGGATGCCCCACCAATGCTGCTTCTATCTCGCCCAGCTCGATGCGGAATCCCCGGACCTTCACCTGGCGGTCGATGCGGCCCAGGTACTCCAGATCCCGGTCCACACGGTAGCGGGCCAGGTCGCCCGAGCGGTAAAGGCGCTCCCCGCTGCCCGCAAAAGCGTGAGGCACGAAGCGTTCGGCCGTCAGGGCAGGGCGGCCCAGGTAGCCTCTGGCCAGGCCGGCGCCTCCCACGCAGATCTCGCCTGCTACCCCCAAAGGCACGGGCTGTCGGCTGCGGTCCAGCAGATAGAGTTCCAGGTCGGTCAAAGGGACGCCCACCAGGCTGGCTGTCTCCCGAACGTCCCGCCTGGATAGCGGACGATAGGTGACGTGCACCGTCGTCTCGGTGATGCCATACATGTTGACCAGGCGGGGGCGCGCCTCTCCATGCCGTTCGAACCAGGGTTGCAGGGCAGCCGGGTTGAGGGCCGAGCCGCCCAAGATCACTTGGCGCAAAGGCGTGTTCCCGTCACCGTTGTCGACGCTCGACAGCTGGCTGAAGGCCGAGGGGGTCTGGTTGAAGACCGTCACCCGCTGACGTGTGATCAGTTGGAGCAGGTCGTGGGGCGAGCGTCGCACTGGGGGCGACACCACCACCAGGCGGCCTCCGTAAAGCAGCGCCCCCCAGATCTCCCAGACCGAAAAATCGAAGGAGGGAGAGTGAAACAACGTCCACACATCCCGGGGCCCGAAACCGAACCGTTGGCGTGTCGTTTCAAAAAGCCGAACCACATTGCCCTGCGTAACGCCCACGCCCTTGGGACGCCCCGTCGATCCGGAGGTGTAGATGACGTATGCCAGCTGACTCGGGTCCGAGGCCGACGCACCTTCAGGCTCTTGCCGGCCTTTCCCTGCTGCCCTCCGGTCCATTGAAATGGGGCGGACCCCTTGGGGAAGCCCCGCCTGCGGCGCCCGCCCAACCAGGGCCAGGCTGGCGCCGGCGTCGCCCAGCAAGAAGTGCCGCCGCTGCTGCGGATAGTCGGGATCGACGGGCAAATAAGCGCCTCCGGCCAGGAGCACGCCCAACATCCCGGCAATGAGTTCATCCGAGGGCGGCAGGCAGATGCCGACCACTGCTTCCCGGCCCACGCCCTGTCGGCGAAGGGTTGCGGCCAGATCGCCTGCACGGCAATGCAATTCTGCATAGGAGACCTGCAATTCCTCCCAAACCAAGGCGATCGATTGAGGTCGCTGCTGCGCTGCCTCGCAGGCCATCAGGGCCAAGCCGGGCTGCTTCCTCTGCAGCGCCTTCCGATCGTCACCAGCCCATTCCACGATGAGCTGATGGCGTTCGGCTGCAGCGATCAGGGGCAACCTGGAGAGTGGGCTGCCGGGCTGCTCGACCGCGCCCCAAAGCAGGGCTCTCAGATGCCCTGTCAGACGGCGCATGGTGGAGGCCTCAAAGAGGTCCAGGCAGTATTCAACCGACCCCTCGATCCCGGAGCCGCTTTCCCACAGGAACAGCGTCAGGTCGAATTTCGAGCTGCCCATGCCGGTGTCCAGCGGTGAGGCTCGCAGGCCTTGCAAGGCAAAGTCCTCCGCCTCTCGCCTCAAGGCGGCGTTCTGGAACGCAAAGAAAGCCTGAAACAAAGGAGTCCGGCTCGGCGTCCGCTCAGGCGCCAGTTCTTCGACCACCTGCTCGAAGGGAATGTCCTGGCGGGACCAGGCCTCCAGGCACACTTCCCGGACGCGTTGCAGCAGATGTTCGAAGCCGGGATCACCGCTCAGATCGGTGCGAATGACCAGCGTGTTGACGAAGAATCCGAATAGATCCTCCGTTTCCGCCCGGTTGCGGTTGGCCACCGGCGACCCCACCGCCAGGTCACTCTGCGAAGTCCAGCGGCTCAACAAGGCCTGAAAGCCAGCCAGCAAGGTCATGTACAGCGTCACGCCGTTGCGTCGGGAGAGGCTGTGGAGCCGGTTCGACAGGCGTCCGGGCCAGCGGAACTGCCAGGTCGTGCCCCGGGTTGACTGAATGGGTGGACGAGGATGATCGGTGGGCAATTCCAGCGCAGGCAGTCCGGCCAGCTGTTTTTCCCAGTAGCTCAAATGCGCTTTGAGGACTGCTCCCCGCAGCCAGCGCCGCTGCCATATGGCGAAATCGGCGTACTGCACCCCCAACGGCGGCAGGGAAGGTGCAATCCCTTGCGAAAAGGCGTTGTACAGATGAACCAGCTCTCGAATGAGGATGCGCTCCGACCACTCGTCCGAGGCGATGTGGTGGAGGGTGAGGAGGAGAAGGCTGGAGGGCGAGGTTCGGAGACCGGAGACCGGAGACCGGGGACCGGCAGAAGCGGAAGGGGATGAATCGGTTGTTAGTTTGGAAGTTGGGGACTTACCCACCCGGATTTCAGATTCCCAGCCTTTCTTCTCTGCCGGTTTCCGGTCTCCGGTTTCCGGTCTCCGTTCCAGAATCACCAGTGCCGCACGGATGACGGGGCCGC
>JANQFM010000984.1 GCA_028277865.1 Acidobacteriota bacterium | reverse complement strand
ATGGAGCCCCCAGTTCATCTATTGTCAACGGCGCTCAGGCCGGATTAGAAGCCGCCCATGTCGGGAGGCGCGCCTGGGTGACCGCCTGCGGGCGCCTTTTCTTCCTCAGGCAGTTCGGTGACCAGGGCTTCGGTGGTGAGCAGAAGGCCGGCAATCGAAGCGGCGTTCTGCAGGGCGGTGCGAGCCACCATGGTGGGATCGATCACTCCCTCAGCGACCAAGTCGCAGTATTCGCCGGTCTCGGCGTTGAAGCCGTAATTGACGCTGTCGCTTTCGCTGACCTTGCCCACCACCACAGCGCCTTCGGCGCCGGCGTTGATGGCGATCTGACGCATGGGCTCCTGCAAGGCGCGCTTCAGGATCTGGACGCCCACTTGCTCTTCAGGGTTGTCCAGGCTGAACTTTTCCAGAGCCGCGGCGGCACTCAGGTAGGCGCTTCCGCCGCCGGGGACGATGCCTTCCTCAGCAGCAGCCTTGGTGGCGTGCATGGCGTCCTCGACGCGGGCTTTCTTTTCCTTCAGCTCGGTCTCGGTTGCGGCGCCGACCTTGATGACGGCAACCCCGCCCACCAGCTTGGCCAGGCGTTCCTGCAGCTTCTCGCGGTCGTAATCCGAAGTGGTTTCCTCGACCTGGTTGCGGATCTGCTTGACGCGGCCGGCGATGTCCTCCTGACTGCCGGCGCCCTCTACGATGGTGGTGTTGTCCTTGTCGATGGTCACCTTCTTGGCACGTCCAAGGTCTTCCAGACGGACGTTTTCCAGCTTGATGCCCAGATCCTCGGAGATCACCTTGCCGCCGGTCAGGATGGCGATGTCTTCCAGCATGGCTTTGCGGCGGTCGCCGAATCCCGGCGCCTTGACGGCTACAGCGTTGAGGGTGCCCCGGATCTTGTTGACCACCAAGGTGGCCAGGGCTTCGCCCTCGACGTCTTCGGCCACGATCATGAAAGGCTTGCCCGTCTTGGCGACCTGCTCCAGCAGGGGAAGCAAATCCTTCATCGAGCTGATCTTCTTTTCATGCAGCAGGATGTAGGCATCCTCCAAGGCGCATTCCATGCGGTCGGGATCGGTCACGAAGTAGGGGGAAAGATAGCCGCGGTCAAACTGCATACCTTCCACCACTTCCAGCGAGGTCTCGATGGAACGGGCTTCCTCGACGGTGATGACGCCGTCCTTGCCGACCTTGTTCATGGCCTCGGCGATGATTGCGCCGATGGTCTTGTCGTTGTTGGCCGAGATGGTGCCCACCTGGGCGATCATTTCGCCCTTGATTTCCTTGGACTGGCCCTTGATGGCCTGGGTGGCCTCTTCAACAGCCTTGTCGATGCCGCGCTTGATGGCCATCGGGTTGCCGCCGGCGGCAACGTTCTTGATGCCTTCCTTGATCATCGACTGGGCCAGGACGGTTGCGGAAGTGGTCCCGTCCCCCGCCACATCGCTGGTCTTGCTGGCCACTTCGCGCAGCATGGAGGAGCCGACCTTCTCCATGCCTTCCAGTTCGATTTCCTTGGCCACGGTCACGCCGTCCTTGGTCACGACGGGCGATCCAAACTTCTTCTCCAAGACCACATTGCGGCCCTTGGGGCCCAGAGTGATCTTGACCGCGTTGGCCAACTTGTTCACCCCGCGCAGCAGGGAGCGGCGAGCCTCTTCGCCGTGTGTCACTTCTTTAGCTGCCATTTCCTATTTCTCCTTGTATCGAGTCAATTGAAATTCCTTCATCCAGGCCCGGATGCTGCGGTCAGGCACTGACCGCATCCCGCACCAGGATCCCAAGGACCTCGTCTTCGCGCATGATCATGTACTCCTGATCATCCACCTTGACCTCGGTTCCCGAATACTTGCCGAAAAGGATCCGATCACCAGCCTTGACGGCCATTTCCAGGCGCTGGCCGCTGTCGAGGACCTTGCCGTCGCCGACGGCCACGACCTCGCCCTCCTGGGGCTTTTCCTTGGCGGTGTCGGGAATGACGATCCCGCCGCGGATCTCCTCTTCGGCTTCAATCCTCTTGACCAGAATCCGATCGTGCAAAGGTTTGATGCTGCTCATCTTTTGATCCACTCCTTCGCTTGCTTTTTTGTTTTCGCGTCTTGTTGTTCTTGGTTTTGGACAATTCTTTCAGGGCCGCTTGCGACCCCGCTTATTAGCACTCGTCCTGATGGAGTGCTAATCATAACAGGGCTCCTTGCCTCCGTCAAGCGTGCTATTTAAGATTCGGCATGCAGGAAGGCAAGGGGTTGGTGAAAGAATTTTTGATCCGCTAGAATAAGACCCCGCCTGGGCGGGCTTTTTTATGGGGAAAACAAGACAATGAGAACACTGGAATTGGGCGGAATCCCCCGTCTGGGGAGTGGCAAGGTTCGTGAAATCTTCGACTTGGGCAGGCACCTGTTGCTGGTGGCTACCGACCGGATCTCGGCTTTCGATGTGGTCCTGCCGGACCAGATCCCCTCCAAAGGCCAAGTGCTCAACCAGCTCTCGGCCTTCTGGTTTCAAAGATCTTCCTCCATCATTCCCAACCACCTCGTCTCGGCTGAGGCAGACGACTTTCCGGAGGAGCTGGAACCCTATCGCAGCCAATTGAAAGGGCGTTCGATGCTGGTGCACAAATGCAGCCCTTTGCCGGTGGAATGCGTGGTTCGGGGCTACCTGGTGGGATCGGGATGGAAAGACTACTGTCAAACGGGCGCGGTGTGCGGCATTGGCCTGCCGCCCAAGCTTCGACTGGCCGACCGCCTGCCGGAACCGATCTTTACTCCCTCCACCAAGGCTGCACAAGGACATGATGAAAACATTTCTTTCGATCAGATGGTGCAGCTGATCGGGGGCGAGGTGGCCGAACAGGCCCGGGAAGTGAGCCTGAGGCTTTTCGAATGGGCCAACCGGCATGCCCGCCAACGGGGCATCATCATCGCCGACACCAAGTTCGAATTCGGATTCAACGACTCGTTGATGCTGATCGACGAGGCGCTGACCCCTGATTCGTCCCGATTCTGGCCGCTCGATCAGTACTCTCCGGGGCAGTCGCCGCCTTCCTACGACAAGCAGTTCGTGCGCGATTACCTGGAGACCCTGGATTGGGACAAGGCCCCCCCGGGTCCAAGCCTTCCCCCCCAGGTTATCCAAGCCACCACGGACCGTTACCTGGAGGCCTTCCACAAGCTGACAGGCGAAAAACTGAAATCTTGATTGTCTGCTAAGAGGCCCGGCCTTGAATTACCTGGACATCCTGGCTCTGGCGGTCATCGCCTTTTCGGTCTTGACTGCGCTTTTCAAGGGATTGACAGCGGAGCTGTTTTGGCTGGCCGGAGTGGTGGCGGGATTTCTTCTGGCAGTACACTTTTACGAGCAAGCCGCCAACCTGCTTCTGGCAACGGGAATGGGGCCGATGCTGGCGGGGCTGTTGGGATTCGTCTTGGTTTTCCTGCTGGGAGTCATCGCCGGATCTCTGGCCGGAGGCTGGATGTCGCGGATCTGGAAGATCTTGCGCCTGCGCTGGCTGGACCGGCTTTTCGGGGCCGTTTTCGGCCTGCTGCGGGGAATGCTCATCGTGGTCGTCATTTTCCTGGCACTGACCAGCTTTTCCCCGCCGGATCAGCAACCACTTTCCGGCTCGCGCCTGGCACCCTACTTCCTGACAGCCGGGCAAGCCATGCTGGTGGTGGCGCCCCAGGACTTTGAGGTACTCTTTCGGAACGGGTATGATCGCTTATACCAGATCTGGATCGAGCGCGACATGGGAACGGAGTAGGCCAGGAATGAATCCGCCGGCACCCAAAGCCACTATTAAGGAGATCCTGGAATCGGTCATCGACGAGATGGTCGACAAGGGGATCTTCTGGACCGAGGCCCAGCAGCAATTCGAAAAGCTCTTCCTGATTCGCGCCCTCCGCCAGAGCAGGGGAAACCTGTGCCGCGCCGCCCAAGCCATGGGCCTGCACCGCAATACCCTGACCAAGAAGCTTCGCGAGTACAAACTGGACAAAAAGTCCTTCCGCAGGTGAGCTATGGGATTCACACAGAGGCGCAAAGACGCGGAGGAGCCGGAGGAGACCGGAAAAGCGAGAAGAAGAGTGCAAGCACTGTGTTCATTTCGCTCTCGTCTCTGTACCTCTCTGCGGCTCTGCCCCTCTGCGTGAAAC
>JANQFM010000971.1 GCA_028277865.1 Acidobacteriota bacterium | reverse complement strand
CAGTCCCAGACCGATCCCCGCCACGCAGACATGTGCTGGCCGCTCTGGAACCTGCTCGACCTGACCCCGGAAGGGCGCGGCAGCAACTGGTATCCGGCCTTTGAAAAGTGAGCGTGGATTTCACGCAGAGGCGCAGAGGCGCAGAGGCGCAGAGGAGGAAGAAGAGCAGAAAGAGGGGGACGGTTGACCTGATTGCCGAATTCTTCCAGTCCCCCCTCTCCCCTCTCTGCGGCTCAGCGTCTCTGCGTGAACTCCCTCAGCAGCTACCCAACGCGATTGGCCAGGTAATCCGATGCCTTGCAGATCGAACCGCCCGATTGATACCATTGCCTCATGAGTCAGGTTCTCACTCTCGACGCCAAGGGTCGACTTTCGCTCCCTGAAAAGCTCCGAGCCCGACATCATTTGCATGGTGGGAGTCGGCTGCGGCTGGCCGAGGAGGGGGATCGGATCGTTTTGAAGCCGATCGCGGAACCCGCTGTTTTGGTGGAACGCGATGGTCTTCCGCTGGTCCGTGGCACCCTGGAGGAAGGCTCGATTCCAGATCACCGCGAGCTCCGGGAGGAACGGATTGCCCGCCTGAGTGAGCTTCCCGAGTGAAAATCGTCTTCGATACCTCGATCCTGGTTGCGGCAATCGTGGAAGCGCATCCCCACCACGCGCGGAGACCGCGATGAGGTTGCTGGCTCGCGGCCTAGCCATTTAGTCATTCGCTCCGCCTGGGCGGGTCCGACCGTGGCGCTTTGCCATCCTTCATGGCACGTGCTTCCGTCAAATCAGCAGTATTGGGTCTGGTTAACCGAATATGTGCCAGTCTATTAATTGCATAGACCCAATAAATTATTTACAATCAATGATTTAGGCTCATGGTCGCGCCTTGGGGGCTTCCCTCCAAAGAATGCGGGACAGGGCTAGCAGAAAGTTGTCCTGCAAAGCGCCTCGGGAATAGAGCTGGGCCTGACGCAAGGCGGACTGGCTGCGCTGCTGGTACTCATCCTCATTTTCCAGCAGGGCAGACACCTGCTCGGCAAAGTGTGTCGGGTCGGCGGGGCGGAAAGTGCGTCCTGCCTGGCCGATGACTTCGGGGATGGAGGCGGCCTGGCTGGCCACGATGGGGATGGAGCAGGCCATGGCTTCGATGAAGGGGATTCCGAATCCCTCGTGCAGACTGGCCGAAACCATCAGGTCTGCGGCCGAGTAAATGCGGTGCAGTTCGGCATCCGAGACGCTGCCTGTGAAGATGACCCGATTCTCGATCCCCAGTCCAGTGGCTCGCTGGCGGGCCTTTTCCACTTCTTGAGCGTAAAGTGAAAAGCCGATGTTGCCGACCAGCAGCAGCACACACTCCTCGGGAAGCTGCAACAACCCTTCGACCAGTACATCGATGCGCTTGTTGGGCGCCATTCGGCCCACGTAAAGCAGCACCGTCTTGCCCCGCAGGCCGTAGGCTTCAAGGATTCCCCGGTCGGGCGGGGCTGCAGAGAAGGCGCTCAGATCCACGCTGTAGGGGAAGCGGATGATGCGGGAGGGATCGACTTGGTGCCGCTCGATGAGCTGCCGTTCCAAAAAGCGGCTGTGGACGAAGACGAAATCGGCCCGCCGGGCCAACCGGATGCCCTCTTGGCTCGGTTCAAGGCTGCGGTCCGGCCACAACTCGGGCGGGGTGACCCCGTGAAAGTCGAAGACTGTCACAGCCCGTGCTTTCCGCTCCAGACGTTCCATCATGGGATACCAGCCGGGGTAGTGGTAGATCTCCAATTGCACTTCAGGATCGATTTCCCCGACCGGGCGGACGTGGGAGGCGAAATCGCCGCGCTCCAAATGGTCCTGGATGTGCAGGCTGAATGATGCGTCCCAGCCTTGCAGGAACCTGCAACTCTCGGCCAAGTAGTTTGAAACGGCGTCGTGGGGCAGGAAGCTGGGGCTGAACAGAGCGGCGCTCAATCCCTGCACCCGGTGACGCTTGGAGAAGGCTTGAAGGCAGTTTCGGTAGAGGCGGGCCAGCGTTTCAGGATGGTCATGGCTGCGCACGAACTGGCGACCCTGACGGCCCAGTGTGCCTGCGGTCTGCGGATGCTTGTGCAGGTAGTCCGCTGCCTTGCCGAAGCCCTCTTCACCCTGAACGATGATTCCGCCGTCGGCTTGCAGGCACAAGTCGCATGCCACCCGAGCGTCCTGCTCAGCCACAGCCGGTACAGCCCTGCTCCAGGACTCGCGCAGCATTAGCTGAAAAGAATCCTGGGCCGGGATGGGCTCAATCCCAGCTAGCTGGTTCGCAGGAGTGCCGGTACAGATGCGGACGAGATGCTTTTTTCCCTGCCGGTCAACAGGTGCCGGGACAGGGATTCCCAAAACTCGGGTGGACGGCAGCGGGCCGTAAAGCTGCTCGGCCAAACGCAGCTCTCCCTTGCAGGTGAAGACGATTGCACCCAAGCTTTGCAGCCACATCCTCCAGGCAAGCGTCGGAACCTCGGGCGCTGCCTGCAAGTCAGCCAGCAGAATCGAGTTGCCAGGATCGATCTGTCCAGCCTGGTAGACCAGGGGGCTGCGGCACGGTGAAAGCAGGCAAAGGGAATGCTGAGCCTCTTGCAGGGCATCGAGCAGCTGGGGCCAGCGGGGCGCCGAGTCCAACCAGCGCTGCCCTTCATGGCAGCTCAGCCCGTTGTGGCCCTGGCCGGGCGGTTGCACGGCAAAGCGCCGCACTTTCCATGGGCCGTCCGCTGAACTGCCCCCATCAGCCGCTTCGGAGGTGTAAATCGTCAGTTCAGCCCAGTCCAGCAGTTGCAGAATCCGGGCCAGGCCTCTTTGAAAGGAGTCCGAATCGATTGCCGAAGCGTCGAATGCGGGTGTGACGAAAGCAATGCTGGCCATTGGTGGTCAA
>JANQFM010000964.1 GCA_028277865.1 Acidobacteriota bacterium | reverse complement strand
GCCGCACTCGAAGCAGTCGAAGAGGTGGAACTCCTGCTTCATTTCCTCGAAGCGTTCCTTGCGGGCCAGGCTGCCCAGGCGCTGGGGGTTGAGGAGGATGGGGCAGGCCTCCAGGCAAGCGCCGCAATGGATGCAAGGGTAGACCTTGGAAGGCCGCCCATCCAACTCGGCGCCGGTCAGCACCAGGATCCCGGTGATGCCTTTGGTGACCGGGACGTCCAATGACGCCACGGCGCCGCCCATCATGGGGCCTCCCAGGATGACCTGGCAGGCCTGCCCGACGAATCCGGCTTGTTCCAAGGCGAAGCGCAAGGGCGTCCCCAGTGCAACCAGGTAGTTGCCGGGACGTTCGACGCCCGGCCCGGTGATGGTCACAACCCGTTCGATCAGGCCCTGCCGGCGGGGCAGCAGATCCCCGATCTGGGCCAGGGTGGCCACGTTGAAGACGCCCACCCCTACATCGAAAGGCAGGCCGCCGGAAGGCACTTCACGGTCCAACAAAGCCTTGATGAGCATTTTCTCGGCGCCCTGGGGATATTTGGTGGGGACAATCCCTACCGAAATGACATCGGACGCCGGCAGCCCCTCCCCGATTGCCAGGGCAGCGTCCAGCTTGTTGGCTTCGATGCCGATGATGGCCCGCTCGGCGCCAACCGCCTTTTGGACGATGCGGATGCCGTGCAGCAGGTCGTCGGCACATTCCAGCATGACGCGATGGTCGGTGGTCAGGTAGGGTTCGCACTCGCAGCCGTTGGCGATGACCGTATCGACCGACTTGCCCTCGGGGACGGCCAGCTTGACATGAGTAGGAAAAGCGGCGCCGCCCAGACCCACCACCCCCGTTTCCTGCACAGCCTTGACGATCTGCGCGGGCGCCATGTGGTCCACGTCCTGAGGCGCCCCGTAAAGGACCTCCTGGCTGGCGGCGGGGTAAAGCTCCAAAAAAATCGACTCGCTGCGGCTTCCCTGCGGCGTGGGCGCCAGCCCAATGTGCCGCACCACCCCGGTAGCCGGTGCATGCATGGGTACCGACACGAATCCACCCGCTTGGGCCAGCGGCTCTCCCCGCACCACCTCCTGCCCCTCGCGCACGATGGGAACGGCCGGCGCCCCGGTATGCTGACTGAGCGGAATCACCATTTGCGGCGCAAAAGGCAGCCGACGGATGGATTTGCCCCTGGTCAGCTCCTTGAACTCCGGAGGATGCACGCCGTGAGAAAAGCCGATGGACATTTCAGTTCGCAGTTCGCAGGTCGCAGTTCGCAGAATTCAGATAAAGAGCCACAGAGGCACAGAGGGCACAGAGAAGAGTCAATCCTTGCGTCCTTTCTCCTTTTGTTTTGAGGCTCGCAGTAACCGCGTTTTCGGTTCTTCATCCGAATTCCGGAAACTGCGAACTGCGAACCGCGAACTGCCAACTAATTAAACTTTCCCCCCCTCTTAACCCACTTGTCGATTCCCTTTTGGTTGCGGTCGGCGGGGAGTCCGGGGTGGATCACCCGGGCGGTGCACTTTTCGGCGGACCGCACCAGGTCTTTGTAGGGGCCTCCCTTGGGATTCTTGATCACCGCCTTGCCTTGCTGGTTGTAGACGAAGATGGCTGGGTTGATGTTGATGCACTCGTCGCAGGAGGTGCACTCGGCGGTGTCGATCCAGGGCGCCAGGTAGCCGTCTCCGGCGACGGGGACCGCTGGTGCTCCGACTCCTTCCTCAACCGCAACCGGCAAAGCTGCTGGAGCGGCGCTCAGAGCCTCGGCGACGGCTGTGCCGCCGTCTTCGCCAGTTGCCAGGCGCATCAGGGCGCCGGCCAGTTTTTGCGACAGCTCGGCACGCACCTGGGCGGCGATGGCTTCGGGGTCGAATGCTTTTTCCCGGCCCGCGATGGCGCGCAGCATCTTCCAGAAGTCGCGGCGCTCCTCGGTGGCCTTCACCAGAGGCTCGGCCGGGATGACCCGCACCAACCGGCCTTTCTTGTCCACGAACCAGATGTAAGGGAACATGCCTTCGCGGTCGTCCTCCTCCAACTCGATAAACTCGGCCAAAGGGATCATCTTGTCGTTCCAGGCCTCTCGGGGCACGCTGCGGAACTGCTTGCGGAAGCGGCCTTCGGTGACGGCGAAATCGGCGAAGGTCAAAGGCACTTTTATGCTGGCCGCATTGCCCTCTTCGTCGCTGTAATGAAGCGGGTAGGCGGGCCAGTCGGCATCCAGGCCGGGATTGCCCTCCAGGTCGAAGCAGTCGGCGGGGATCACTCCGTTGTCGGGGTTGTAGCGGAAAAGCGGATAAGCTCGGGATTCCACAGCCAGCTTGCTCTGCTGATCGGCCGAGTCGTCGCCGATGCCGTGCTCCGGCATGCAGGGGCTGTAGATGTTCAGCAGAGCAGGACGCCGGGCGTTGAGCCCCTCGATGAAGCCCTCGATCAGGTGGGTCATGTTGGAGATGGCCCCCTGCATCACGTAGCTGGTGCGGTGAGCCATGCCGATCAGGGCGATCTCTTTGCGGATCTCCTCCTTGCCCTGAAAGGCCTTGCCGTACTGAGCCATGTCTGAAACTTGCCCTGTCCATCCCGAGGTGCAAGCCTGGCCTCCGGTATTGGAGTAGACCTGGGTGTCGAGGATGAGGGCTTTGATGGGCTTGCCCGACATCATCATGCGCGACAGGTTCTGGAAGCCGATGTCGTACATTGCGCCGTCTCCCCCCACCGCCACCACGGGAGGGCAAAGCAAAAACTCCTCGTCGCTGAAACGGCGCCAGTTGAAGTAGGTGAAGAATTCGCCCTGCTTTTCCGGGTTGTACTTGCCTTCCAGCTCCAGTTCGGCCATGCGGATGGCCTTGAAGCCCTGGGCCATCTTGGCCATGTGACCTTCGAAGACGCCCATGGCCATGGAGGGAGAGTCCTGAAAGAGGTGATTGGCCCAGGGGAAGGGATAAGGGTTGAAAGGCCAGGTGGAGCCCCACACTGAAGTGCATCCGGTGGCGTTGATCATCCCAAGGCTGGAACGTCCCCGCCGGGTGGTGCCTTCGGTGTACTGCCAGCGCAGCCTTTTCAAGTCGGCCAGGATCCCCGTCACCCATTCCAGCCACTCGGGATCCAGCGGACGGGCGGCATGGTCCTTGTCCAGGGTGGCCGACAGGTCAGCCAGGGTGAGGTCCTTGTGGCGGGCTTCCTCCAGGGCGTGCTTGAGGGCCGTGGTGTCGTCCAGGTTCATGGTGTCGGCCAGCTTGAGGCGGATGTGCTTCTCCAGCCGGCTGATCAGCTCGTCCAGCTTTTCGACCTGCTTTTTCACCCGCCGCTGCATGAGGGCTTCCACTACGGCGCAAAAGATGTGGATGACGGTCTTTTCGCCGCAGCCCAGGCAGGCGCCGTCGCCGCATACGAATGACATGTAGTTGCGCTTGTCGAGCAGCAGCGTTTCCAATGCCCCGATGCGCTCGTCAAGGTCGTCGATGCGGATGTACTCGGGCGATGTGGTGGGCAGGCTTTCCCAAAAATCCCAGTCCTTGCGCAGCGCCTGGATGGTTTCGGGAGTCTGGGTGACCGGTGCCAGCGCGTCGTCGTCGCAGACCTCGACGCACTCCATGCAGCCCTTGCAGGTATAAGGGTTGACGGTGATGGAGAGCAGACCGCCGCTGCCCGGCGACTGCTTGTTCTTGAGGGTGTAATAAGGCTTGGTGACCGAGAACTGGAAGCCGCCCACTTTTTCGCGGAACCGGCCGAACTCCTGCTTCAATTCTTCCTGCTCTTCCCCTTCCAGCCCTGATGCGGCGATGGTGTCCTGGATGGCGACCGCCAGCAGCCCTTGCACCTCGGCGCTTTCTCCTCCGTCGCTGTCGATGGCCTTGCGCAGGTTGCCTTCCAGCTGGCGGACGGCCTTGCGCAGGTGCTTGACCGGATGCCCCTCCTTTTCCACCCCCTGGACTGCCGTATCGAAGACCTGGCTAAAGGAATGCACCAAGCCGGGAATGGCGCTGTCGGGGCAGATGGTCCAGCACTTGGCGCAGGCCGTGCAGTTGGACGGGTTCCAGACCGGGTGCTCGAAGCGGATCTGGGTCATGTCGCGGAAGACGCCTGTCGAGGCCGGAATCAGGCTGAGGCCCATGAAGGGGTCGGTCAGGTTTTCGTCGCCCTTGCCGCTCAGGTAAAAGCTGCCCGTCTGCTCCCAGAACCGATGCACGTCGGTCATCGGATCGCTTCCCGCAGGCAACAGCTTGAGCCGCATGGGAAGGTCGGGCGCCTTGCGCAGCTGCACTGTTTCGCCGCCCAGTTCCCTGCAGGTGATCTCGCGGACCTCGTCAAAGCCGCGCCGCACCACCCGCATGTTGTCCTCCACCACCCGGGCGCCCTTGCTGCCGAACTTGGATTGCAGCTGATCGCGGATGGCCTTGAAAAGCCCTTCCTCGGTCAGTCCGCTTTCGGACATTACCGGCGCGGCGGCGAAAAAGGCCCCTTGAAAGGCAATGCCCTGCATGCGGAACTGCAATTCGGGGTCGGTGGCCTCCTGGCGGGCGATCTTGAAACCGTCCACAAAGTGGACATGGATGTCGTTCTTGACGATGAGGCGCTGATAGGCGGGCGGGATGGCTTTCCAGGCCTGCTCGGGCGTCTCGGCGTCGCTTTGCAGGATGAAGACGCCTCCTTCCTTGAGCCCGGCCAGCGGGTTGGAGTGGCTGAAGACGTTGGGGTCCGGCGAAAGAACCACGTCCACGTAGTAGTACTCGCAGTTGATGCGAATGGGTTCGGGCGCCGCCGACAGGTAGTAGGTGGTGGGCTGGCCCTTTTTTTCGGAGCCGTACTTGGGATTGGCCTTGATGTGGTAGCCCAGCAGATCGAAAAGGGTCATGGCCAGGTTTTTGCCCGTGGTGATGGCGCCCCATCCTCCCACCGAGTGAAAGCGGACGGTGATGCTGTGCTCGGGCATCAAGTTGGGGTTTTCGCTGCCGTGGATGGCAAGGTCCTTGATGTGCGGATAGGCGTCCAGGATGCGCTGCTGGTGGATTTCCTGCTTGGGCGTGAAAGCCTTTTCGTGAATGAAGTCGATGGACAGGTAGAAGAATTTCTTTTCAGGGCCGTCCGGGAGCATGTTCTCCACCGCCCCCACCAGCGCTTCGGGCTGAAGGTCTCGGCTGCCCAGCCCGTAGGCGCCGGAGTAAAGGGGAGGGGCGTCCTGCAGCTTCTTGTAGACGGCGTGGCGGGGATAGGGGAGGTTTCCATTGAGCGAACGCCCGTTTTCCAGGCACTTGGAAAGGACCGCCCGCACTTCGCGCGCCAAGGGCAGGTCTTCGGCCAGCGGCTGGTCGGTGCGCTCCAGCACCGCCACCCCTTTGCGTCCCCGCAGGATGTCGCCCAGCAGGTCGCCGGGGAAGGGCCGGAACATGATCATGTTGACCACTCCCACCTTGATGCCGCGTGTCTGGCGCAGATAGTCGGCCACCGCCTCGGCCGAGCAGATCATGCTGCCCTGCCCCAGGATGAGGTAGTCGGCGTCCTGGCAGCGGTAGGTGAGCACGCGCCGGTATTGGCGTCCCGTCAGCTGCCAGAACTCTTGCATGCATTGCTCGGCGATCTCCTGAAGGTGGTCGAAGAAGAAGGGGCGCTGGGCGGCCACGCTTTGCATGTAGGCATCTTGGTTTTGCACCGTGCCGGCCATGACCGGGTTGTCGACGTCCCACAACTCGGGGATGCGCCGGCGCTGCTCGCCGTAGAGGATCCGCTGGGCGGGCGTGGGGGTGTCGATGATGTCGTCGGGGCGTCCCAGGTACTCCTCGATCAGCTCCCGTTCGGGCAGCATCAGCGACTCGATGAGGTGGGTGGTCAAGAAGCCGTCCTGGGCAACCACGCCGGGAGTCAGCGCCAGCTCGGCGATTTTGTGGGCGATGATGTTGAGGTCGCAGACTTCCTGGGCGCTTTTGCCGAAGACCTGGAAGAAGCCCGTATCGTCCACGCAGTGATAGTCGTCGTGCCCGGCGTGGACGTTGAGGCTGGCCTTGGTCATGGCCCGGCATCCCATGTTGAGCACGTAGGTGAGCCGTTTGCCCACCGCGGCATAGAGCGATTCGTGCATGTAGGCAATGCCCTGACCCGACGAGAAATTGGCGGCCCTCAGCCCGGTCATGGCAAGCCCGGCCGTGACGGCGGCCGCAGCGTGCTCCCCTTCGGGTTCGATAAAGATGAGAGGGCGCTGCGAAATGTTGATGTGTCCCCGGGCAGTCTCCTCGGCCCAGTACTCGCCCATTTGGGTGGACGGCGTGATGGGATAGGCGCCGGCCGCATCGCTGGATTCCCGTTCGCATAGGATTACCGCGCTGTTCCCGTCCAGGGCCTGCCGGGTACCGGGATACTTGGCTTTCGTCTCTATCTCTTTCATGAATCTATCCTCTACAGGCAGGAAACCGGCAGAATGGCCAGGTCCGACCCTCCGAAACCTTCTGCCGGCCTCCGGTTTCCGGCCTCCGGGTACCTTTCTTCCCTCACCCTCTCAAGACCGGCAACGGCGACTTGCGGGTGATCTTCTTGGCCTCGGCGCCTTTGATGGCGCCATTGTCCGCATCCCGCCATATGATAGCGCCGGTGGGGCAGCGTTGGATGGGCTTTGGCGTGGCCAAGTGGTTTTTGGAATAATCCACAACCGCCAAGTAATCGATGATCTGAATCAGTCCTTCCGGAGCGTCGGCAGCACAGCGTGCGCAGCCCGTGCAGGCCACTTCGCATTCCGCCTCGGCCTGATCTCCCTCGGACAGGCTCTTGCAGGCCACCCAGAGTCGGTGGCTGATGGGATGGAGCGAGAAAAGGTCTTTGGGGCAGGCCACCACGCAGTCGTTGCAGGCCGTGCACTTGTCTTCATCGACCACCGGCAGCCCGTGGGGATCCATGTGAATGGCATCAAAGTCGCAGGCCGCCTCGCAGTCGCCCAGCCCCAGGCATCCCCAGCTGCAGTCCTTGAATCCTCCGGCCACCAGTGCCGCTGCCCGGCAGGTGGCCAGGCCCTCATAGCGGGCGCGATTGCGGGCCACGTGCGATCCCCCCGCGCAAGCCAGCATGGCCACTTGCTTTTCGGCCTGTCCTGCCGCCACTCCCAGGAAGCCGGCGATGGCCTGGGTCATTTCCGGGGGGTTGACCGTGCATTTGACGGGCTCGATCGTGCCCGCCACAGCCGCCTCGGCAAAGGCCCGGCAACCGGCCATCCCGCAGGCGCCGCAGTTGGCGTGGGGCAACATCTCCTCGACCTCATCGATGCGGGGATCCTCATAAACATAAAGCCGACGGTTGGCAATTGCCAGCACAGCCGAAAGGCTGACGCCCAGCCCCCCCATCACCATCGCCACTGTCACGAATTCCGCCACAGCAGTCTCTCCCAATTCCGGTCGATTAGCGCTTTCCCCCGAGTTTCGGCAAAACTATAGCAGGAGATCAGGGGAGAACAGAATGGAATGACGCACGATCTGTGCCACCAAGTGCC
>JANQFM010000858.1 GCA_028277865.1 Acidobacteriota bacterium | reverse complement strand
GGCGTCAGGGATCCGGCATTTGGGAGTGTGCGCGGAGAAGTGACCGTAGCGTGAGAATTGGGAATCGAGGCCAGATTTCCTCGATCTTGAGGCTCTTAGTCGGTCTATTTTCCGAAAAATCAAGGGACTATGGGCCGATTCTACGGCTTTCGCAGGAGATCGATACTCTGCCGCGCAGACTCCCAGCAGCCATCACCTCCACAGTGAAACCTGCCTGCACTGCCTTCCTTGGGTCGCTTAGTCTCATCTTCCGGGACGGAAGATCCGTTCAAATATCTCCCTGATCATCCTGTTCATCCTGTCAAAAACCTGGGGTACAATCTGGATGTGAATAGAACCCTCGCCTTACTGGTCGGCATTCTTTCGGGGGCTTCCATTATGTCTCAGCAATTTGATCCCGACCTCTACCAATCGATGCGTTGGCGCATGATCGGGCCATTTCGCGGAGGGCGGACGGTTGGGGCGGTCGGAGTGCCCGGGCAGCCCAACGTCTTTTACATCGGAGTCAACAACGGAGGCGTCTGGAAGACGACCGATTACGGGCGCACCTGGAACCCCATCTTCGACGATCAGCCGACGGGATCGATCGGGACTCTGGCCGTGGCGCCTTCCAATCCCGACATCCTTTACGTGGGCAGCGGCGAGGGGCTGCACAGGCCCGACCTGTCCGTTGGGGACGGGGTCTTCAAATCCATCGATGAAGGGCAGACCTGGGCGCACGTGGGGCTGGCGGACGCTCAGCAGATCGGCGCCATCCTCATCCATCCACGCAATCCCGATGTGGTTTGGGTGGCCGTGCTGGGGCATCCCTACGGACCCAACGAGGAGCGCGGGGTCTTCAAGTCCATCGATGGCGGAGAAAGCTGGCACAAATCGCTTTATATCGACGAGAATACAGGCGCCATCGCATTGGTGATGGACCCCTCCGATCCCGACACGATCTATGCCGACCTGTGGGCGGCACGTCAGGGCCCTTGGGAAAACGCCGCCTGGCAAGGGACGACCAGCGGGCTGTACAAGTCGACGGACGGCGGATCCGATTGGAGAAAGCTGAGCCAAGGATTGCCCGGCGCCGAGCAAGGCCTGGGGCGTATCGGACTGGCCATTGCCCCCAGCGATCCCCATCGCATCTACGCCACCGTGGACGCCCGCCAGGGCGGCGGCATCTACCGTTCCGACGACGCCGGCGAAAGCTGGCAGCTCGTCAACCAAGACCGCCGCCTGTGGGGACGGGGCAACGACTTTGCGGAGCTCAAGGTCCATCCTCGCGACCGGGACACGCTGTTGGTGGGCAACATCGCCTTGTACCGCTCCCAGGACGCGGGGCGGACTTTCACTTCGATCAAGGGCGCACCTGGAGGGGACGACTACCACGGCATCTGGATCAATTCCGACAACCCGGAAATCATCCTGGTGGCGGCCGATCAGGGCGCGGTCATCACCGTTAATGGAGGCAAGACTTGGAGTTCCTGGTACAACCAGCCCACGGCCCAGCTTTACCACGTCAGCACCGACAATCAGTTTCCCTACTACGTTTACGGCGGCCAGCAGGAAAGCGGCGCCATCGCTACGGCCAGCCGGGGCAATGGCGGGCAGATCAGCTTTCGCGACTGGCATGGTGTGGGCGCTGACGAGTACGCCTACGTGGCCCCCGACCCTCTGGATCCCAACATCGTCTACGGGGGCCGCGTGATGCGCTTTGACCGGCGCACCGGCCAGGCCCAAAATGTGGCGCCTGAGGCGGTTCGCTCGGGGGACTACCGCATTCTGCGCACCATGCCCCTGCTTTTCTCGCCGGTCGATCCAAAGGCCTTGTACTTTGCCGCAAATGTCCTTTTCAAGACCCAAGACGGCGGGCAGAACTGGCAGATCATCAGCCCCGACCTTTCCAGGCAGCGTCCCGAAGTACCTGAGAGCATCGGGATCTTCAGGACTGCCGAGATGGCCGACATGCCTCGCCGCGGGGTGATCTATGCCGTTGCGCCCTCACCGCTGGAGGCCGACCTTCTCTGGGCCGGAACCGATGACGGCCTGGTGCACCTCACCCGCGACGGCGGCAAGAATTGGCAAGATGTGACTCCCGACCCCCTGACCGCCTGGAGCAAGGTGTCGCAGATCGACGCCGGGCACTTCGATCCGCGAACCGCCTACCTGGCCATCAACCGCATCCGCCTGGATGACATGCGGCCCCACATCTACCGCACTCACGACGGCGGCAAGAGCTGGGATTTCATCGTACGGGGACTGCCCGAAAACGGTCCGGTCAATGCGGTACGGGAGGATCCGGTTCGTCCCGGACTGCTTTACGCCGGCACCGAACGGGCGGTCTTCGTCTCCTTCAACGACGGGGACGATTGGCAGCCCCTGCGGCTGAACATGCCCGCCTCCTCGATCCGCGACCTCGTAGTTGCAGGAGATGACCTGGTGGCGGGAACCCATGGGCGTTCCATCTGGATCCTGGACAACCTTACCCCTTTGCGCCAGATCACTGCTCAAGTGGCAGCCGTTGAGGCTATTCTATTCGAGCCTCAGACCGCCTACCGGGTGCGCTGGAACATGTTCTCGGACACTCCTTTGCCGCCCGAGGAGCCGGGAGGCGAAAACCCTCCAGATGGTGCGATGATCGATTACTATCTGAATGCGGACTCCTCTGAAGTCACCCTGGAGATCCTGGACAGGCAGGGCGATCTCGTGCGCCGCTTTTCGAGCTCCGATGAGCCGGAAAGGCTCGATCCCCAGACTCTCCCCCATCCAACCTACTGGATCCGTCCTGCCCAAACCCTCTCAACTCAGGCGGGAATGCAGCGCTTTGTATGGGATCTGCACTATCCTCCGCCCGCGGGTGCGCGCCGCTCCTACCCCATCGCAGCCGTCTACCGCAAGACTCCCAGCGAACCGTTGGGGCCATGGGTGCATCCGGGCCGCTACACGGTGCGTCTGACAGTGGACGGCCGGACCTACAGCCAACACCTGACCGTTCGCCTCGACCCGCGTGTCGAGATCTCGGACCAGCACTTGCAGCAGCAATTCGACTACTCGATGACCTGCTACAGAGGCTACGGCCAAGCCAACCGGAACCGTGCGCAAATCGCCTCACTCAGATCCCAACTCAGCGCTCTCCTGCAATCGGGCGGCCTGGGAGATCTGGAGGCCGCACTGACCGACCTGGACCGCAATGCCGCCGCCATTGCTGGCCAGAGAACGCCGCGTGCCGCCGACCTTCTCTACTCCGCTGCCTACAAGGAGCCGCCCGGAGAGGAGACCTTGGCCGGCCTGCAGCAAAACTTCCTCCACCTCATGGCCCTGCTCCAAGGTGCCGACGCCAAGCCCACCAGCCAAGCCGTGACCGCAGTCCGGGATCAACGGCGAGTGCTGGGCGCAGTTCTTGAAAGGTGGAATCATCTACTGAGTCAGGATGTGCGGCGGGTGAACTCTCGGTTGGAAGGCAAGGGTTTGCGAAGGCTGGAAACCAGATTCTAAACGATGCCTGGCGCAGCATTGGCTCCACTGTCGGTGCCCCTTTCCGCCAATCCATCTGCAAGCCCTTTTGACTAATCGCCGTAGACAATTTCAATACTGAATTCCTTATATATAATATAATTTAGCAATTTTAAAATATTTTTATAGATATGCTAACATCAATGCAAGGAGGAAAAATGGTCCAACGAATTCGGTTTCTGATTTCAACTTTTTTCATTCTGGGTCTCATCACTGTATTGCTGGTCCCGTTGACCGATAGCCTCGATCTGTCTCACTCGGCAAAAGTAGCAAGCGACCCATGGCTTGAAGGCGGGTTTTCCACGCAGGCATCAACCAGCACCTGCAGCGCCTCATGGAACTGCTCCAGCAGCGTCACCATTCGGTGTTGCGGTTATGCCCCCTGCAGCGCATCCGGTGGGCAAGTTTCCTGCGGGGGAGCGGGCAGCTTGACATGCGAGCAATACGACGCAGCGTATGAGGCTTGGTTAAGCTGTTGGGATTCATGCCAAGCGGCGTTTGAACAATGCGTCGAAGACCTCTGTGGCATCGACCTGATATTTTGCCGAGTATGCTCGACTGAGCGGACGAGCTGCATCAGCAATTGCACCCTTCCATCAACCAGCATTGGATGCTGACCTGCACCGGGCTGACGTGATTCGCCTGTTGATGGTTAAATCACTGCAAAGGCTTTGCACTCAGGGCCGGGTGAAGCGAGTGCTGCAGGGGTAAGAGGACATCTTCCACTCCTGACCCTTGTCGTCCTCCGGCCCCCCGTCGATGCGGGCGGTGCGCGTTCCGTCGGGGTTGGCGCGGTAGATGATGCGCTTGGGGTAATCGTGCTGGGGCGCCTCAAAGGTGGCCCGGTTGTCCTGAAGGGAGGTCAACCGAAAGGCGTCCGCAGAGGGCCGGCCTCGCGGATAAGGGGTCAGGAAGATCCCTGTTTCGTTCTTTTCAATGCGGGTGAACTCATACTGGACGGCAGCGCCGTCGCGCAGATAGCGGGTTGTGCCCAGCATCAGGTTTTTGGCAGGGGTGGTGTAGAACTCTTCTATGGTGCCGACGCCGCCCCCAAAGCTCCCCTTCCAGCATCCTGACATAAAGGCCAGGCCTTCCATTTCGAAGGAGTCCTCTGCCGCTTGAGAGGGCAGCAGCGAAATGAAAGCCATCGCAAGTCCGATCTGCCAACCAACTCGGATCATCATCTCAGCCTACCTCCTGGAATAGATTCGAATTCTAACCCAATTCCATCTCTTCCTCTGTTGACTATGCCTCTGTGGCTCCATCCATTGCCCCGAAAGCGGCCCGCCGCTACAATCGGCTGCGAATTCAATTCGTAGGGAGGGAGGAGCATCATGGCAGCGAGAATCGCTTCACTGGCCCAAATGGCCATTCTTTTCGTCTTCACGGCACTGGGATCGGAGACGGTGGACAAGCCGCTCAAAGTCCTCAACCTGGAGGACTATCCCCGCTGGAACTCCATCAACTCGACCGGGATCTCGGAAAACGGCGTTTGGGTCACCTACGCCTACGTCCCCA
>JANQFM010000854.1 GCA_028277865.1 Acidobacteriota bacterium | reverse complement strand
CACCGCATTCAAATCGGGCTGGGATTCTTGTCTCACATGCTGGAATTGCTGGCCCGCCACGGCATGGTCGACCTTTCGATACGGGCATCGGGAGACCTGTCGGTGGATGATCACCACCTGACCGAGGATCTGGGGATCGCTTTGGGGCAAGCCATCCGGCAGGCTTTGGGGGAAAAGCGGGGCATTCGGCGCTATGGTTCGCTGTTGCTGCCCATGGACGAGGTGCTGGCAGCCGTGGCCATCGACTTGAGCGGGCGATTCGCCTACCGATCCGACTATCAACCGGTTCGAGAGAATGTTGGCGATCTTTCCACCGAGTTGGTGAACCATTTTTTCTACTCCCTGGCCTGTCAGGCAACCATGAACCTGCATTTTCGCCTGCTTAGGCCCGGCGAAAACGAACACCACCGTATCGAGGCCCTCTTCAAGGGGTTTGCCAGGGCGCTGCGCCAGGCGGTGGAGATCGACCCGCGCGGGGAGGGAGAAATACCCTCCAGCAAGGGGGTATTGTAGTTCGATCGGCTCTTTGCAGAGCCTTGTCACAGGCAGGTGAACAAACAGGCGTCCAGCTTGAGAGTGTCACAGGCATCCTTGCCTGTGAAAAGGCAGCAATCTCAATTTTGAGAGGATGAAAACGATGGTGGGGGTGATCGATTACGAGGCGGGCAACCTTTACAACGTGGGCAATGCCTTGCAGCACCTGGGAGTGGACTACCTGTTGACCGACGAGCCAGAAAAGGTCCGATCGGCCGAGAGGGTAATTTTGCCGGGTGTCGGTGCAGCGCGTCCGGCCATGCGCTCGCTCCAAGAGCGGGGACTGGCTCAAGTGTTGAGCAATCTGCAGCAGCCCTTCTTGGGGATCTGCCTGGGGATGCAGCTGCTTTTCGAGCACAGCGAGGAAGAGGATTGCCCATTGCTGGGTGTTTTGGCCGGCTCGGTGCGGCGCTTTGACAGCCGCTGCCTCAAGGTGCCCCACATGGGCTGGAATGTTGTCGAGCCGTCCGGGCAGCAGAAAGAAGACCCGCTTTTCGAAGGGATTGCGCCCGGCAGCTATTTCTATTTTGTCCACAGCTACTGCGCCCCCCAGACGGCCCCGGCAAGGTTGGCTGTGACCGAGCATGGCCAACCCTTCGCCAGCGCCGTGCGCCGCGGGAATTACTGGGGCGTCCAGTTCCACCCCGAACGTTCCGGCGATACGGGGCTGCGCCTGCTGCGCAATTTCCTGGAGGTGCAGGCGTCATGATGGTCATCCCCGCCATCGACTTGATCCAGGGACGCTGTGTGCGCCTCTTTCAGGGCGACTACAACCGTCAAAGCACCTATGGCACAGATCCGGCTGCCCAAGCCCGCCTCTTCGAAAAAGCCGGCTTTGAAAGGCTGCACGTCATCGACCTGGAAGGTGCCCGCGACGGCAGCCATGCCAATCGCTGTGCCCTGCTGCGCATCCGGGAAGAAACCCGGCTTCCCCTTCAGACGGGAGGCGGCATTCGCAGCGCCGAGGACGTGGATGAACTCCTTCAAGGCGGAATCGACCACTTGATCGTGGGAACCGCCCTGCTGGAACGGCCTGATGAGGTGGAGGGCTGGATTCAAGAGCATGGCCCGGAGTCCTTCATCGCCGGGCTGGACCTGCGAGGCGACCGGCTGCAGGTACGCGGTTGGTGCCACTCCAGCCCGGTTTCCTTGGAAGAAGCCGCTGGGCGGCTGGCCGTTTGGGGAGTGCGCCATGTCATCTGCACCGACGTTTCCAGCGACGGCACGCTGGGCCAACCGAACTACGCTCTTTGCAAGCGCTTGTCTGGGCTGCTGGCTGAAGGGACTCGGATCATTGCCGCAGGAGGCGTCAGTCGTCCCGAGCAGATCCCGCAGTTGAAAGAATCCGGTGCCTGGGGCGCCGTGGTGGGCCGGGCGCTTTACGAGGGATCCTATTCGCTCGAGGATTGGGCCAATGCTGTCTAAACGGATCATCCCCTGCCTGGACGTGGACGCCGGACGGGTGGTCAAGGGCACTCACTTCGTCAACCTGCGCGATGCAGGCGATCCGGTCGAACTGGGCCGGCGCTATTACGACCAAGGCGCTGACGAGTTGGTCTTTTTGGACATCACGGCCACCGTCGAAGACCGCCAGACCACTTTGGACTGGGTGCGGCGCGTGGCCCGGTCGATCTTCATCCCCTTCACCGTAGGCGGAGGGGTCCGCCGCCTGCAAGACATCCGCCAGCTGCTGCGTGCCGGGGCCGACAAGGTGGCCATGAACAGCGCCGCCATCCGCAACCCGCAACTGGTCAGCCGAGCCTCCAGGGCGTTCGGCAGCCAATGCATCGTGGTGGCCGTCGACGCCCGCCGCAACGGGGACTCCTGGACGGTTTATACCCATGGCGGCCGAAAGAATGCCGGACTGGACGCACTGGAGTGGATCCGGCAGGCCGAAAGCCTGGGGGCGGGCGAGATCCTTCTGACTTCGATGGACTGCGACGGAACCCAGGGCGGATACGACCTCCAGTTGCTGCTCAGCGTCTCGGAACTGGCGAAGATCCCCGTCATCGCCTCGGGAGGTGCCGGCCAACCCTCCGACCTGCTGGCCGCCTTCCAAAAAGGGCGCGCCGATGCTGTGCTGGCGGCCAGCATCTTTCATTACGGCAAGTACACGGTTGGGGAGGTCAAGGAGTACTTGGGGCGTCACGGGGTTCCGATGCGGCAGACAGGGTTTCGCGCCATGACGCAAGGCTGACGGAAAACGGAACAAGGAAAACGGAACAAGGAACACGGAATAAGGAAGAGAGCCAGAGGTCAGTTTCTGTTACTTTCCCCTTCTTCCCTGATCCGTGTTCCCTGTTCCCTGTTCCACGAGCAAGAGGCTTCCAAGCAATAGGCCAGCACCAAGCCGGGAAGGGAAGTGGGCATGAATTTCGATTTGGACAGCTTGGATTGGGGAAAGATGCAAGGGTTGGTTCCGGCTGTTGTGCAGGACTGCTCCAGCCGCCGGGTGCTCATGCTGGGCTATATGAACCGGCAAGCGCTGGACAAGACCCTGCGAAGCGCAAAAGTAACCTTCTGGAGCCGCAGCCGAAACAAGCTGTGGACCAAGGGCGAGACTTCCAGGAATTTCTTGCACTTGCAGGAAGTCCGCGCCGACTGCGACAGCGACGCCTTGCTGGTTCTGGCCCGGCCTGACGGCCCTGTATGCCACCGGGGAACCCGCTGCTGCTTCAGCCAAGACGATGCCTATCCCGGCCTGGAGTTCCTCTCCGACCTGGAACAGCTTATCGCCCAGCGCAAGCAGGAAATGCCTGAAGGCTCCTACACAACCCGCCTCTTTCAGCAAGGCCTTGCCAAGATCGCCCAGAAGCTGGGCGAAGAAGCCGTCGA
>JANQFM010000836.1 GCA_028277865.1 Acidobacteriota bacterium | reverse complement strand
GTGGCACGCCCGTTGCCGAAGGGGTCGATATAGCCGGTGACATAGCCGTTCTGGCCGAATTCGGGGTTGCGTTTCTTGCCGTAAGGAGAATGGGGGCTTTCATAGACGCGGGGGAAGTCGATGCCGGGAATGGGTGTGGACAGGGCTTTCCAAGCGCTTTCCACCAGCAGCGTCTTGACCGTGTGGCCTCCGAAGACGGGTAGGCGGAAGTGACGGGTCAGCGGATAGGAAAAGCCGACCTTGCCGGGTTGAATCTCCGATCCGTGATCGGAGATGAGTGCCACGATGGTATTGTCGCGCCGGTCGCTGCGGGCAACGGCCCCAAAGATTCCTCCCACCAGGCGGTCGATTTCAACCAGCCAGTGAATCAGGTTGCGGGGGTGGGGATCGACGTGCTGCTGATGGTCCATCTGGCTGAACATGGGGCTTAGATAGTCAAAGCGTTCCTGGCCTTCCAGATCTTTTTCCAGTATTTTGCGAACCGTCATCCAGCCGCTCATCTCTTGGTTGAGAACCGTGTAGTCGATGCCTGTCACCAGCCTGGAGACGTGGCTGTGCACAATGTCGGTGAATCCCTGCCCGTCCGCCCGCAGCCAGCGTCTGCCGGCTTCCAGAAACATTTCCCGGTTGGCCGTGCGGCGGTAGATGTGGGGCGACTGCCAGACCCTCAGCGGGTCATAGGCGTCCGAGATCTGGCTGACGCCCACCTGATCCAGGTTCCACAAGGCGGCCGTCTTCATTTCGCCGTAGGGAGCGCGCATCTTGAGCTGGTCGATGGAGTCGCGGAAGCCGTCCAAATGGGAGCGCAGGTGGCAGGTGTCGCGGCTGAAGGAGCCGTGCCCTTTGATGACGCTGTGCTGCCCGGTTTCCAAGACCCCCCAGGAAACCGCCGACAAAGTCATGGTGGCGGCGAAGATATTCTCGAAGAAGACCCCATCTTCAAAGAAGTGCTTGCGCATGTTGGGCAGGATGATCTGGCGGCCCGTCCGCTGCTGGTACTCGCGCATGGCGCGGCGCAGGTCTTCGGCATAGCTGAGCCGTTCCAGCAGATGGCTGCGCTCGGGAAAAGCGACAGCCGCCAGCAGGTGAGGCGGCATCCCGTCGCTCTTGATGAGCACCAGCCGATTGGGGAGGCTGTCCTCGGCCGCGTCATTGGCGGACTCTGCCCAGAGCCGGCCCAGGCACAGGGCAAAGGCCAGCAGACCGATACAAGTTGTCAGCAGCCGAGGTGAGCGGACTCGGAACATAACGGCCTCTTGTCAGTTTTGGCGCGGGCTGCCCGGATGATTGGATGTTCCAGCCGGAAGGGCGACCTTCTTGGGTTCGTCTGTTGAAACCGCCTGGGCTTTCTTGAACTCTGCGCGCACTCCTTTAAGGGATGCCAGGCTGAGGGTTCTCTGCTCCTCGATCCAGGCAATTTCTAGACGGGGCTTGGAATCAGCCAGGGCTAGTTCGGCCCGCTCCAAAATGAAGCTGATTTTCTTTTCGTTCTTGCGGTACTTCTTGGCTGCGAAGGGGTTTTCCGACACGACCAGGGGCGCCTGCTCAAAAAACTGGACCGCCCGCTTGACATGCCAGGGAGAGACCTTGCTCAGATCGCCCCCGGTATCGGCCAAAGCCTGAAGCGTTTTCATGCTTGACTTCATCTGTTGCTGGAAATGCTTGGCCAGGTTCTTCTGCTGGCGCTTGTAGGCCTGCTCCGCCAGTTCGGCTTGCCTGACTTGCGCTTGTGCAAAGTCGGCTTCCAACTCATTTTCTCCTTGACCCATCGCCCGGTAGATTTGCAGCAGGGCCTTTTCGGACAAGTCAGACAGCCGTTGAGCGTCCGAATCGAATTCACCACGCAGCCCGCGGTGCTGGGAACTTTCATGCCGAAATCGAAAAAGCGCCTCGACGGCCTTGGGGTCGCGCTCATCGGCCTCGGCAGCCAAGGATTGGATGGCGCGGGCGATGCGTCCCGACGGGATGCTCGACGAATAGGGCTCGTCAAGATAAAGGTCCAACAGCCTCAAGTTCTCTTCGATTCGCAGCAGCCGCCGGTATTCGGCATAGGCGGTCTCACTCATGGGCCCGCTCAGCTTGGTGGCTTTGCGGATGCGCTTTTCGCGCAGGCGCCTAGCAAGCAGGACAAGTTCCTTGCCTTCGTCGGCCTCGAGAATCTCGCTGTGCAACTGGGCACGCAAACGCTGCACGCGGCCGGGCTGCACCAAAGGGTTGACCATCATCCGGTCGACCTGATCCAGCAAGCGGTCTGCTGACTCGGGCTCGAAATACAGGTAGCCTTGCAGGGAATAACGCAGTTCGTCGATCCCCATGGCCAGCTTGATGTCGGAGAGCAAGGTCAGTTCCTTGCGGTTGACGCTGAAGCTGAAGGCACGCTTGAAGAGCGAAGAAAAGAATCCGAAGCGCGACCAAGCGCCCAGAGCCTCGTTGCCCAGCTTGTGCCAATAGGTCGCGGCCTCGCGCAAACGGGGATTGCCGGGACGGAAAAAGTCAACTGCGATGATGGGCTTTAGAGCCATATTGCTCTGGTAGACGTAAACCGCCAATGGCACTTTTTGGCCCTTGGCGGCAGCCTCCTGGACCTCAGCGTCGCGAAATGGGTTGTAGGTCAGGTCGAAGGGATTGGCCACGGGCCAGCGGGCCATCTCCGAGGCGGGAGCCCTCTCGGGGTCGTAGTAGAGGATCCCTCCGAAAGCCAAGGGAATCCCGCTGGCCGTGTAGCGCTGAATCTCTTCGTAGCCCAACCGGTATTCATTGGCGGCACTGGCCAGGAAGCTGGAGGTTCCCCACAGGTGGTCCCGCCACTCGTGCTCGTAGCCGTGGATGAAGCCCTCGGCCATTTCCGGCTTGACCCAGCGCCCCAGGATGTGACGGTTGGCCAGCATTCGGAATTTGATGTCCTGAATGTGGCGCGGGGACAGGGGTTCGTCTCGAGGAGTGACGCGGGCCAAGTCCTGGTACCAGGTCAGCCCCAAGTAGGTCTGTTGGAATTCCCTGTGGTGCACGTCGTTGAGCCGCAGCAGATAACTGCGGTAGAGGAATTGCCCCAGAAAGGTGACGTCCGCCCAGCCCAGGCCTTGCTTGACGCCGCTCAGGATGAGCCCTTTGATGGAGCGGCGGAATCCCTTGGTGACGTCATAGGAAGGCTTGGGCAGATCGAAGCGCCCTTCGGAATGCAGTTGGTCAAAGTCCTGCAAACGCCGTTGAAGCTCTGCAAGCTCCCCTTTGGGAGGGCGCTTGCGGGCGGTGAACCCCGGGATAAGCGCCCTCAATCGGCTGAAGAAGCCGGGCCTCTTGTGCCCCAGGTTCCAGACAGCCAGCCAGTGGCCGTCCGGCGCTTCGGAAAAAGTTCGGTCAACCAGCACGCTCATCAAGGGGTGGAATTCGGTCTGGCCATTGACGGTGTGCTGCGAGCCGACCGTGGTCAAAACGATTTTTTCGCCGCTCACGACGGGTTGATCGATGCGGCACTCCAGGTCGCGGATTACGATGCGGGCGCCGGCCTGCTCGGAGTCGACCCGTCCCAGGGGATGAGGCGAAGAGGCGGGCTTGCTGCCCGATTCGGCCAGCAAAGGCGCTGCCGCCAGCAAAAAGCAAACCAAGAAAAAAGAACAGCTTAGTACTGCCTTCCGTAAATACGCTGGCATTCGGCCGCCCCTGAATCCGCGCCGCGGGCACCTGGCTCGCTCGCCATAGTCCCGGCTATGACTCGCTCCC
>JANQFM010000816.1 GCA_028277865.1 Acidobacteriota bacterium | reverse complement strand
GCGAACTGCCCGAAGGTGACAGCCAGGTGCCTCCAAGTGCTGACGGCGTGCAATCGACGCAGTTCCTGCACCGGCAAGAACGAGGCAAGCTCGCGCTTTAGGCCGTGGGTATGGCGGGCGTAGAAGTTCTTCTTGTGTCCTGCTTTTCGAGGCGGAGAAGCATGAACCAGTGGTGAGGCGGCGCTGACCATGAAGGCTTTATTCTAGCCGAGTTTCGCGCCAAGACGCAAAGAACGCAAAGGCCGATCGGAGGGAACACGGAACAGGGAACACGGAGCCTGACTGAGCCTGACTGAGCCTGAGCCGACGGATCATGGGGATTTTGGCACTTCGTGGTTTAGCGGCAAAAACAAGAACAATTCGGCCTTATAATTCTTAAAGCAACTGCAGGTGCCGTCGAAATATTTTTCTTTGGTCACGGCAATCCACTCCAATCGAGGCTGCTCGCCACCCAAATCCGGAAGGATGACCCGACAGCTTGCTTTCCCCGACAAGGCTCGGAGCTTTTTGGGCAGTGCTCCCATGGCTGCTTCTTCCATTGCGGGGAGCTGATCGGCTTGGTAGCCGGAAAGTCGTTCAAACAAAGACCTGAGGCGGGCCATGCGCAACTCTTCATCGTTTTTCAGGCCATAGAGGCCGTCATGCAAGTAGATATAGTAGCGGCGTTCGACATTCCGCTCCCAAAAGCGCACGAATTCCTCGAAAGAACTCCGGGGCGCCTGGAGAGTCACGAGTCCCAGCACATCGATTCTGTTCGGGTCCCACTGGCGGGAGGCCGCAATCCAATCCGGTGGCCGGGGCGGAGCAAATGGCAGCACCTTGATTCCCCTCACCGGCTGGCTCACCTTGTAGGGGCTTCCTCCGACCCACATCTCCACCACGCCTTCGAAGCGTCGGGCGTTGACCAGATTGACCTTCAGCCCGACGTTTTGGGCGCCCGTCTCCGTCCTGGTCACCAAGTTCAACTCGTCGTTCGCAAACTGGGAGCGGACGAGTTCCAGGTACGACCAGTTGGGCTCGTAGAGCTCGACGGAGAGATCGTGCCGGATGAAGATGTGCGTCGGCTTCCTTTCGGAGTCCACCAACTGCACCCTCCAGACGCCCACCCATGGATTGAGGGTCAATAGATAGATAATCAGCGGTGCCGTCATCATGGTTGGAGCATACTCGACCGCCGCGTCATTTTCCAAACACAGAGCTCACGCAAGATCGCAATGGTAAAAGGGTCAAGGTCTTTTCGGTAACACTGATGCAACCGGAACAACAAAGAGGGCAGGAAGGCCGAAGATTTCTATATCTTCCCTTTCTTCCCTGTTCCGTGTTCCTTGTTCCTTGTTCCATCAAACTAAATGCGTTCCAGGACCATGGCATTGCCGATAGCACCCGAAGCGCAGGAGGCGATCAGGGCCAGTTGGCCGTCCTCGCTGCGCAGACGGTTGCAGGCGGTGGTGACCAGACGGGCACCGGTGGCTCCGAAGGGGTGCCCCAGCGAAAGTGAGCCGCCCCAGGTGTTGAGTTGCTCCAGGGGAACTTCGCCGACAGCCTTGGAACGGTCCAACTTCCGGCGGGCGAACTGATCTGAAGCCAGGCACTTCAAGTTGGCCACGACTTGACCGGCAAAGGCTTCATGGAATTCGAAGACATCAATGTCCTCAAATGCCACTGCCGCACGGTCCAAAGCCTGGGGAGCGGCGTATGCAGGCCCGAGCAGGAGTTCCTCCATTGGATCCTGAGCGGTGTAGGCGTAAGACCGGATGCGTGCAAGCGACCGGACGTCCTGCTTGCGGGCAGATTCTTCATCCATCAGCAGGACCGCCGATGCGCCGTCGGTGAGGAAGGAGGAATTGCCGGCTGTCACCGTCCCGCGGGGCTTGACGAAAGCGGGACGCAGCGAAGCCAGCTTTTCAGCATTGCTGTCGGCCCGCACGCCGTTGTCGGTTTCGACAGGTTCGAAGCCAGGGGCCGGGCATGCCGGGACCACCTCGTTGGAAAGCTGCCCCGACTGGATGGCCTGGTGAGCCAAGCGGTGAGAGCGCAGGGCGTATTCGTCCTGCTCCGCACGGCTGACCCCGATGCGGGCCGCCAGCCGATCGCAGTCCTCTCCCATGCTGCGCTCGGTCGAAAACTCGCTGATCGAGGGGATTTCGGGCAGGAAGTCGGACGGGCCCAACCCGGCCAGCAGCTTGATGTAGCCCATTGCGCCCCGCACCTTGCGGGCAGCCACCAATCGGTCGCGCAGGCGCTTGCGGATTCGGATGGGTATGTCGGACATGCTTTCCGTCCCTCCGGCGATGACGGCGTCGGCCTGGCCGGTGGCGATCAGCTCAATGCCCGAGGTGACGGCCTGGTTGGAGGAGACGCAAGCCTGGGTGACGGTAAAAGCCGGGACGGTGTGAGGGATGCCGGCCCCCAGCGCCGCTTCGCGGGCCACGTTGCTTGTGGACAGGTTGGAGATGACTGTCCCCAGGACCACTTGCCCGATCTGAGCAGGGTCCAGCCAGGGGTTACGCTCCAAGAGAGCCTTGAGGGCCATCCGGGCAAGGTCGTAGGAACGCTGGTCCTTGTAGCCGGTCCCGGAACGCTGAAAAGGGATTCGGCAGCCGTCCACGACCACCACAGAGCGGAGCGAATCAGTCATTTCTCCCCTTCTTCAGGCTCGATGGGCCTCTTGGTCAGTGACAACGACAGCCATGGGGACATCATGGGCCTCCACCGGGATTCGGTCCAGCAACTGAAAGTGGTAGGCCAGCCCGATGGCCGGAAAAGGCCGTCCGGCCAAAAAACGGTCGAAATAGCCTGCCCCATGCCCCAAGCGAAATCCGCTGCGGTCAAAACCCAGGCCAAGGACGAGCGCCGCGTCGACGTGGGAATTGATATCGCTGCGCGGGATCTCCGTGCTCCCCGGTTGGGGCTGACGAAGCCCGAAAGGGAGGGTCTGGAGCTGGCAGGGATAGGGGTGGACGTGCAGGCGTTTGGTCTCGGGATCGGCCCTGGGAACGAAAATTTGCCGCCCTTCGGCCAGCAGGCGGTCCACCAATTTCCAGGTGTCGATCTCCCCCCCGAATGAAAGGCAAGTAAGGATTCGTTCGGCTTGAGCAATTTCCGGCAGCGAAAGAAGCTGTTGGGCAGCCAGCTCTGCGGCGCACTGAGCAAGGCCGGCTTCGATGGAGGCGACCTTTTCCCGGAACTTCCGGCGAAGGGCCGTTTTGCCAGTAGCCGGCTCCGTGTTCGACGCCGTCACCAGATTGCCTCCACGAGTCGAGCCTGTCTTTGGAGCTTTCTCTTCTCTTTTGCCCTGTGTGTCTTCTCATCCAACCGGCACGGGCTCTTCTTTTTTCTTTGCTTCGCCAGGCTGGTGCAGCACCTGCGAGGCCGCCCGGATCTCGAGAAGTTCCTCCAACGGGAGGATGCCCTCCATCATCCAGTCCTGATCGCCCCTCAGGACGCCCGATGCCAGCTTGTACTTTGAGGCGTCGTCGTTGCGCCACAGATCCCGGAAGAGCCTTTTGACCTTGCGCCGCGAATTACGGCAAAACAGGTCGGCCAAGCGCGCTGCGTGAGCGGCGTCGGGATGCTTGCTGCGTACGAGCGCCTGGGCACGGGTGACCGAAGTGGCCATAGCGAACAGCTCGTTGGCGATGTCGACCAGTCGAAACAGGAAAAGCTGCTTGCGCTCCAATCGGGCTTGGTGGATGAGCATGCCGTGAAAGACCTGCCGGGCCAGCTTGCGGCAGCTGCGCTGTACAAAGCGCAGATGCCGGGCGAAACGCCCAAATTCCGAATAGCGCGGCCAGCGGCCCCATCGCAGCCACAGGCTGGGGTACCACCAGGCGTAAAAGGCGGCCATGCGGGGAAAGGCGGACAGCTTCTTGCCCAGGCTTTTGCGGGGATTGATCAGGTCTCCGGCCACTTGCAGGTGCTTGTCCACCGCTTCGCGGGCCATGAACAGGTGCATGATTTCGTTGGAGCCTTCAAAAATGCGGTTGATGCGGAAGTCCCGCATCATCCGTTCCACTCCGATGGGCTGTTCGCCCCGGGCTTGCAGGGAGCTTTCAGTTTCGTATCCGCGCCCGCTTCGGATCTGCATGGCGTCGTCGATCAGTTCCCAGCCCCGCGAGGTGTTCCACTCTTTGGCGGCAGCGGCTTCCAGGCGGATGTCGTAGCCTCCCCGGTTGGACATCTCGGTGGCCAGGTTGGCGATGGATTCCATGGCGAAGGTGACGGTCGCCATGTCGCAGATCTTGTGGGCGATGGCCTCATGCTTGCCGATCGGCTTGCCCCACTGGACTCTATCGCGAGACCAGTCGCGGCAAATCTCCAGGCAGCGCTTTGCCATACCCACTGAAGCGTTGGGGATGGAAAGGCGTCCGTCGTTGAGGGTGGTGAGGGCGATCTTGAGGCCCTTGCCGCGTTTTCCGATCAGATTGGCGGCGGGAACGCGCACGTTGTCGAAACGGATGACGGCATTGGCCAGTGCCTTGAGCCCCATGAAACGGCAGCGCCGCTCGATGGTCACTCCCTCCCATTCGGCCTCGACCACGAAAGCACTGATCTTGCCCAAGTCGGGATCCATGGCCATCACCACCAGGAGTTGGGCCAGGGTGCCGTTGGTGCACCACAGCTTGACGCCGTTGAGGATGTAGCTATCACCGTCCTCGGTCAGCTGGGCGGTTGTACTCATGCGGGCGGGGTCTGAACCGACGTCGTGTTCGGTGAGGGCGAAGGCCGAAATCTCGCCGACGGCGCAGCGGGGCAGGTACTTGTCCTTCAATTCCCGGCTGCCGAAGAGCTTGAGCGGCTGGGGAACCCCGATGGACTGGTGGGCCGACAAAAGAGCTGTCAGGTTGCCGTCCACGCTGCCCAGCAATTGCATGGCCCGAGCGTACTCGACCTGGCTGAAGCCCAGTCCGCCGTACTCTTTGGGGATCTTCATCCCAAAGGCGCCCATGCGGCGCAGCCCGTCCAGGACATGCTGCGGATACTCGCCCGTTTCGTCGATCTCCACCGAATCGACCTCCCGCAGCAGAAAGTCCTTCAACTGACTGTAAAAGGCCGTGAATTCCGGGCGCTCTTGCTCGGGAAGCGGAAAGGGATGGATCAGATCGAGCCGAAACCGGCCCAAAAAGAGCTCGCGGATAAAGCTGGGCGACGTCCATTCGCTTTGCCGCGAGGCCTCGGCCACCGCCCGCGCTTCCGCTTCGCTCACATTGCGTGTCTTCACCGTGTTGCTAGCCATGATCTGCCTCCAGGAGGGTCGCTCAGGATTCAGTGAGGATTATAGCAGCAATGATGGGGAGAGCCCGCGCTTCGAGCGAAGCGGCCCTCAAAGTGGGGGCACCCCCACTCAAAAGCGCAACAAGTAGGAGAACTTCACGAAGAACTGCCGTGCATCGTTCAGGAATCGGCTGCCCGTCCGGTCCAAACGATTGCCGGAGAGCTGTTCGATAAGGTCCAGGTTCTGGTGGTTGCTGTTGTAGCCCGCAAACAGCACTGTCCAAGGATTGACCTGATAGGTGACCAGGAAATCGGCATTGAAGTTCTTGCTGGTTTCCAGGCTGCTCAGGGAAGGATTGGCCAGCAGGGTATCGTACTGGAGGATGACCCGGGCACTCAGTTCGCGGTTGAACTGCCAGTTCCAGTTGGAGCGCAGGATGTGGTTGTTGAAGACGGCGCCGCCGCTGGCACGGTCGCGCAATCCCGAATAGATGTAGTTGTGATCGATGCGCAGCGAGGTGGTGGGACGCCAGGTCAGATTGAGGTCTCCGGATGTCAGGCTGGCCGTTTCAGGCTGTCGGCCGACAGGAGGCACGAAGTTGACTTCGCTGCCCAATCGCAGCATTGCCCGCAGGCTCAGCTTGGACCAATAGCTTGTCCCGAACCAGAATCCCCGCCGGTTGAAGGAATAATCGCGGTCTTGCGTCAACGAAGAGAAGTCGTCAGGGCGCAGGCGTTCGCGGCCGGTGGTGTAAAAGAAGCCCAGAAAAGTGTCTCCGATGAAGGAGAACTGAAAGCGAGGCTCGACCTCGGCGTCCAGTCGGGTTCCCGAATGGTCCCAGGCGTGGATGACTTCGAAGGAGGGTCCGAAGGATATGAGGAATTCTCCCTCGGGACGCCAGCGGTACTCGGCTTCCTGGCGCAGACGCCGGATGTCGTTTCGCGAGACGAAACCGGTCTGGGTGACAAAGCCCGGGCTGATATCGCGGTAGTTGAGGTCGTACTCGAACTGGCGTCCCTGGCGTTCCAGCCCGAACTGGTAGGCAGGCCCGGCCAGTTCCGTGCCGTCCAGCAGGCGCGTTTGGGAGGTGACGGCCTGAAACTCCGTGGTCCAATTGTCGTTGAGCCTGAAGCGCCCGTCCAGGCCGCCTACGCGGTTGAACCTCCCTTCATGTTGCCGGTCGGTGAAGATCAATCCGATGCTGGACTGGCTAAAGATGTCCCGACTGAGCCGAAAGATGCCGAAACGGGCCCGGCTGCCTGCCAGGGGGTCATCCACCGAGACGCGCTTTCCAGGCGCCTCGTCGTCAATGAGCAGGGCGCCGATGGCATTTTTTCCCCACTTGCCGGTCAAGCGGGCACCCAATCGGGGATCGGCGATACGCCGGGTGAACACCAAGTTGATGGGCGTATTGAAGAACTGGGCGTTTTCCAGGAAAAAGGGCCGCCTCTCGGGAAAAAAGACTTCGAAACGCCGGTTGGTGGTGACCTGGGGCTGATCGGATTCGACTTGGCTGAAGTCGGGGTTGAATGCCAGGTCCAGCACCAGGCTGTCCTGGAAGACCATCTTGGCGTCCAGCCCTGCGTCCGCCTCGGCGCTCTTGGAGAAGAACTCGGGTCCGCCGGGCGCCTCGTCGTCGATGGCCCGAAAGCTGCGAAAGACGCCGAAAGGGATCAGTTGCAGATTGCGACCCGGCGAAATGCTCTTCAGCCCCCGCATGGGTACGGCCTGCTGCAGGCGACCTTCCACTCGGCTGGAGACGTGGGGCCAAAAGGCTCTCTCGTTGCGTTCAGGCTTTTCGCGGCTGAAGAGCAATCCCCAGGTCTGAACCTCTTGGGAGGGGAAGCGCAGGCTGTGAAAAGGGATGGCCATCCAGACCACGAATCCATGCTCGGTCAGCTTGCCTTCCGAATGCCACAAGGTGTTGAAGGAGAAGTCAAAGCCCTGGCCCTCGGTAAAAATGGCGTCGGATTGGATGCCGAATGGGTTGGTGCGGAAGTAGTAGGCTCGGCGCTGGTCATCGAATGTGTCCAGGGTGACGGCAACGACATCGTCGTCCCAGGTGTTTTCGCGCCGTGTCATGCGCGCCCGAACGCTTTCAGGACGTTCGTCGAAGGCCAGGAATATGAAATAGACCTGCTTGTCGTCGTATCCGAAATAGACTTGCGTTTCGACACTGGCCGGCTGGCCGTCGCTGGGCTCCCGCTGGATGAATCCCTGGGCATGGGCCATCTGGCCTGCCAAATCGGCGGGAGGGCTCATTCCCAAAAAGTCCTCCAGGGTCGGCGCCCGTTCCAGGCGGGGGATCTGCACCGCCCCCAGGCTGGCGCGCGTCTCAGCCATGCAGGGAGTCAGGGAAACCCCGAGTAGGACCAAACTGAACCAAGCTTGCTTCATGAATACCGACCCGCCGCTTAGACGAGCGTCGCTGGAAATGGTTCCGACGTTTGCCGGGGGGTTCGGGCTGCGCAGCAACGACGCGAAGTACCTGCTTTCGAAGTTTCCTTCCCGGCAAAGAAGCCGGAGGCCGGAATCCGGCAGTGAGTACCGAAAGCCGGAAGGCCAAAACCTGAAATGGCTGACACCATCGAAACGCGATTCTCCCTCCCTGCATGTCTGCCGGTTTCCGGTCTCCGGCTTCCGGCCTCCCACTCGGACTCCAGGTTCGAAAGTGGCCCCCGCCGGTTGTGTCGCCGGATTTGATAGCACGCAAAGGAAGATCAAAGACTGTGGAGGAAATTTGCCAGGCAGCGCAGAAAGCTGTCGGGCTGATCCAGGAAAGGCCAGTGTCCGGAGTCGGATATCTGTTCGATAGGCACTCGGTTGTTTCGCAGCAATTGAGTGGAGGAAGGCGCCACGCCTGACGGGGATCCGGCCACGTAGAGGACGGGAAAACGGCGCTGCAGCATTGCCAGGCGGGCAGCCAGCTTCCCCTGTTGGGAAAGCTGCACCAGTTCCTGGCTGTTGAGGTGAAAGGAGGCAGGATCGCACAGCTTCAAGCTATGCAGGTAGCCCCTATGCGCCCTGTCATCTTTGGCTTTTTGGGCGATCCTCTCCACAAACTTGGGGAATTCGGACTCGATAAAGTCCTTCTGCTGCAAGGGTTTCCCGTTTCGCTCAACCGCCTGGATGCTGTAGGTGCAGTCCCGCAAGGTAATATTCCCTTCCACGTTGACGAACCCTCGCACACGATGAGGAAAGCTTTCGGCGAAGATCTGCCCCAACATCCCTCCCATGGAATGCCCCATCAGCACAGCGGAGCGAATTCCCGCCTTCCTCATCCATGTATCCAGCCCTTCTGATTGCTGTTTGAAAGTGAGAGGCCGACTGGGACGAGGGCTGAGCCCGTAGCCCGGCAGGTCGGGCACCCATTGATTCCAGCCCCCCAATGCGGTTTCCCTCATCAACTCCTCAAAGCAGCGCCCCGACTCCCCCAACCCGTGAACGTAAAGCAGCTCGCCCTTGGTTTCACTGGCTCTGCGCACCCGACAATGCAGCCCCCCAACCTCTTCCACGTTCATCCCCTCATCTGCCTCTCTCCGCGTCTTTGCGCTTCTGCGTGAAACCTCACTTCCCCTTCAGCCAGCCCTCCAAAAACTGACCCGGATACCTCCCCTTTGCGCCGGCCCGCGTACTGACCCGATAGCTGGCAATGCCGATGGAGAGCAAGTCGTGTTTTTCATTGAACATCTCCATCCGCGAGACCACCACCGAACGCCCGGGACGCACTACTTCTCCACGGGCCACAAAACGCTCGCCAAAGGCAGGGCGAAGGTAGTCGGTGCGCAAGTCGATGGTACTCATCCCCAATGGAGGAGAGTCCTCCATGAGCGCCGACAGAACAGCCACCGACCCCACGATGTCCAGCAAAGAGGCAATTACCCCGCCATGCAGCGCGCTGGTGCGAAAGTTTCCCACCAACTCGGGCTTGAAATCGATTTCAACCGCAGCCATGCCGCCCAAGGCCGAAACCAACCGCAGGCCGAGAAACTGGTGGAAAGGGATTTTTTCCTGGTAGATCTTCTGCAGCAAATCCAGAATATCGTGCTTGGACATGAAGTGACACATTGTAGCGGGCCACCTATCCCAGCTGCGAGGGGGGCGGAAATTCACCCGGTCTTGCGCCCCTGCCTGTCAGGCTCTAGAATGCTCTCAGTCTGTCAAGGGCTCGCTGACACGCTCGCCAAGGAGGAGAGATGAACCTGCTGTATTTCCTGATCATTGGAGCGGTGGCCGGCTGGTTGGCCGGACAAATCATGAAGGGCGGAGGCTTCGGCCTGATCGGAAACCTGATCGTGGGAATTATCGGCGCCTTTTTGGGAGGATACCTGTTCGGGTTGCTGGGACTGTTTCCCGGTGCGGGACTGATCGGATCTTTGATCACGGCCACAGTGGGAGCAATCGTGCTGCTTTTCATAGTGGGTCTGATCAAGAAGTAGTCGCTGTTCGGAGCGCACGGGCTTTTGCCGACCGCGCGCAGTAGTCCCTACTGTCCCAGCATTCGCATCATCAACGCGGCCACCATGAAGCCAGAGTAGTTGCCCGCAGCATATCCCAGCAGGCCCACCGCCACACCGGGCAGCAAGCGGTCCACGTAGCCTCGGGCGCCGGCCATCGCCATGGCGGAGGCCGGTCCGCCTACGTTGGCCTGGGATGCAACCGCCAAGGTTCCCATATCGATGCGCATCAGGCGTCCCAGGCCAAAGAGTATGATGCCGTGCAGGGCGACCGTCCCGATAGCGAAGTAAAACACCGCCGGGCCGATGGCGAAGATATTGGCAATCACCGAACGCGCTCCATTGCTGGCCAGGAAGAGAAGAAGCAGGTAGTTTCCCCACAAGGCGCCGCCCGCCAGAGCCTGGACAGCGGGAATCTGAGCCAGCACCAAGACCAGGCTGGTCAGCCACAGGATTTCGGGGAGCTGTGGGACAAGCGCCCCCAGATGCCCCGCCGCCCAGACGGCACTCAACCCGATCAGCACCAAGGCAGCCGCGTCTTTTATTTCCACGGCCCGACCGCTGTCATGCAGAGCCCGTTCCAGCGTTAGCGGCCTGTTCTCTCCCGGCGCCTCGGTTTCAGCTTCCTTCTTGCTTGAAGCTGAAGGGCGTCCCAACAGGACAGGCACCGACAAGCAGATGGCCATCCAGATTGCAGTCACCGCCACATCGGCGGCAATGGCCGCCGAAAAGAGGTCGCTGCTGGTTCCCAGGGCTTTTCCCAGAGCTGCGAAGTTCATGCCGCCTCCGGTATAGGTGCCCGTATACTGTCCCGCCAGTTTCCAGGTCTCGGGACCGACCAGCGAATGCAGGGCCAGCCCCGAAACAACAGCGCCCACGGCTGTTCCCAGCGCTCCTATTCCGAAGGCGGCCAGCATGCGGGGTCCGGCCTGCACGATCGAGCGCAGGTCCACGCTGAGCAGGATGAGGGCGATTCCGAAGCTGAGTGCGGGGCCGACCAAGAAATCGTAGGCCGGCGACTCCTCGGGGAGAATCCTCAGATTGGAAAGCAGCATGGCCAGCAAAATCGCCACCAGCGCCGCCCCCAAGGAGCGGAAGAGAGCGATGCGCTCCGCCAGCCGGACTGCCAAATAGACTACTGCCGCCAGAACAAGAAGAACAGCCAATGGGTTGGAGACCATGAAGTGGCCAGTATAGCGGGTAAAGACCCACAGTGACACAGGCATCCCATCCATCCCCATCCAGCGTCGTAAGGCTTTCGCGTTCTTTGGCGGGCTTCCCCCTTTGTCTTAACCCGGATCTCTCGCGGGTTAAGATATCCACTCATGCGACTGGAACGACTGGTTCAGACTTCTCAGAGCCTTTCCAAGACCGCCAAGCGCCTTGAAAAGACCCAACTGCTCAGTCAGTTGCTGCGGCAGGCCGACCCAAAATCCACTCCCATCTCCGTCGCTTTTCTGTGCGGCAATCTGAGACAGGGGCGCATCGGGATTGGCGGGGCGGCGTTGCGGGAGAGCTTTTCGGTTGCTCCGGCGGCGCAAGCATCACTGGCATTGGGTGAGGTGGAAGATGCCTTTGAAAGAATCGCCGCCCAGTCGGGCAGCGGCTCGGTGGCCGAAAAGCAAAGGCTTCTCCAGCAGCTCATGAGCCGGGCTACGGCGGAAGAGCAGCGCTTTTTGGCCCGGCTGATCCTGGGGGAAATGCGGCAGGGAGCATTGGAAGGCATCATGGCCGAAGCCGTCGCCAAGGCTTGCAAGGTTCCGGCCAAGCTGGTGCGGCGGGCCTGGATGCTCAACGGCGATCTGGCCAAGACGGCCCGGGTGGCTCGTCAGCTGGGAGCAGAGGGGCTTTCAAGCATTGGCGTCCAACTCTTCCAGCCGCTGGCGCCCATGCTGGCTGATTCGGCCGATGACACCGAGGCTGCCCTGCAACGCCTGGGAGAAGCCGCCTTCGAGTACAAGATGGACGGCGCACGGGTGCAGGTCCACAAATCGGCAAGCGAAGTGCGGGTCTACACGCGGGGCTTAAAGGAGGTGACGGCTGCGCTGCCCGAGGTCGTCCAGGCAGCCATCCGGATGGATGTCGGGGAGATCATCCTGGACGGCGAAGTGCTGGCCCTGCGCAGCGACGGACGCCCTTTGCCTTTTCAGGTCACCATGCGCCGCTTCGGACGAAAGACGGACGTGGAGCGGCTTCGCCGGAAGCTTCCTTTGACTCCATTCTTTTTCGATTGCCTTTACCTGGACGGGCAGAGCCTCATCGATGAGCCCGGCCATCGTCGCATCCGAGCCCTGGGTGAGGCTCTGCCCTCGCAATTGGCCATTCCCCGCCTGGTGAGCGGCGATGTGCAGCAGGCACACCGGTTTTGGGAGGAAGCCAGGCTGCAGGGCCACGAAGGGGTCATGGCCAAATCGCTTGAGGCGCCTTACAAGGCGGGCAGCCGGGGAAAGAGCTGGCTCAAGATCAAGCAGGCTTTCACACTCGACCTGGTCATCTTGGCGGCGGAGTGGGGCAGCGGCAGGCGCAAAGGCTGGCTCAGCAACCTCCACCTGGGTGCCTGGGACGCTTCACAGAAGCGCTTCCTGATGCTGGGCAAGACCTTCAAAGGGCTCACCGACCGAATGCTGGAATGGCAGACACACAAGCTGCTGGAATTGGAGGAGCGGCGCGACCAGTGGACGGTTTTTGTGCGCCCCGAACTGGTGGCCGAGGTGGCCTTTAACGAGCTGCAGGAAAGTCCCCACTACAACAGCGGCCTGGCACTGCGATTCGCGCGCATCAAGAATTACCGCCCCGACAAGGCTCCCGATCAAGCCACCTCGATCGAGGAAGTCCGAAGCCTTTACCGTTCGATGCGGGAGTGAGAGCTGCTGTATGGACTTTCCCCGCGTCCCTTCTGCCAGTCGCCTTGCTTGACCATTTTGAGGCAAATCGTAAAATGGTCATGACCATCTTAAGATCCGCCTCAAAATGGTCATCAAAAGGGGGGTCCGATGATGAAGCGCCTCTATTCGGAGATCATTGCCGAGCATTTTCGGGACGTGCGCAAAATGCTTTTCCTGATGGGGCCGCGCCAAGTTGGCAAAACCACCACCAGCCGGGAAATGGGGCAGAGGCGCACCCGCTCGGCCTACCTCAACTGGGACAATCTGGATCACCAGCAGCTCGTTCTGGAAGGCCCGGCCCGGTTGGCCAGCCAGGTGAGAGCGGATATCCTCCAGGAGGAGAGGCCGCTGCTGATCTTGGACGAAATTCACAAGTATCCGCTTTGGCGAACCCTTTTGAAGGGTCTCTTCGATACATACGCGGACTCCTTGGACATCTTGGTGACAGGCAGCGCACGGCTAAGCGCTTTTCATTCCAGCGGCGACAGCATGATGGGCCGCTATTTCAATTACCGGATGCATCCAATGACGGTGGCTGAGATCATCCGGCCCGAAGTGGGCGCGGCGCCCGGAATGCGTCCGCCTCAGCCAATCGACGACCAGCCCTTCGAGGCATTCCTGCGCCACGGAGGCTTCCCTGAGCCGCTCACCCGCCAGAACGACCGCTTCACTGCACGCTGGAGGCGCTTGCGCCACCAGCAGCTATTCCGGGAAGAGCTGCGCGACTTGACTCGGGTGCAGGAGGTGGCCAAGGTCGAAACGCTGGCCCAGCTCATTTGGCATCGCGCCGGGCAGCTAACCAGCTACAGCACCCTGGCCAACGGCATCGACGCCTCCATCGACAGCGTCAAGCGATGGCTGAGCATTCTGGAAAGCCTCTACTATTGCTTTAGTTTGCGACCCTGGTATAGGAATGTGGCCCGTTCGCTGCGCAAGGAACCCAAGCACTACCTGTGGGACTGGTCTTTGCTCGACGACCTCGGAAGCCGCTACGAAAACCTGCTGGCTTGCGCACTCCTCAAGGCTGCTCACCTGTGGACGGATCATGGCTTTGGCGAATTCGGCCTTTACTTTGTGCGCGACAAGCAGAAGCAGGAGGTCGACTTCCTGCTCAGCCGCGATGGATTACCCTGGATGCTGGTCGAAGCCAAGCACTCCGGCAATGCCGACCTCTCGACTAGCCTGATCCACCACCATCATCAGCTCAAAAAAACCCTGGCGCTGCAGGTTGCCCTGGATTTGCCTTACGTCGACCGCAGCTGCTTCGAACTCACCCGGCCCACCATCGTCCCGGCCAGAACCTTCCTCTCCCAACTGATCTGACGTACGAAGAGCTCTGCGAACGACGATGAAGTAGTGATCGGCGCTGGCCTCTGGTCTGGGAGCAGCGTGGCATAGGCATCTTGCCTGACAAATCGAGTTTGGCCCTTTGCAGTGTCTTTTCAAGGAATGCCTGTGCCACTTTCCCAGCCTGGAAACCTGTCTTTCTTGGAGGCTGCAAACCCGCGTCAATATCTTCCTCATCTTGATACAGAAAGGTCCCTCACTGTGACCGAAGCAGGCGCCGCACCGTCTCCAGAGCCACATTCCGCCCCGACAGGACCGCCACTGCCGGAGTTTCCAGCCGCCCTGCCTTTCCGGAAAGCAGAGCTGCCACGGTGACTGCGGCCGACGGCTCGATCAGGTATTGGTGATGGTCGAGCATCCAGGCAAAGGCATGGGAGATTTCCTCTTCGCTCAGCAGCGCCACATCCTGAACGTTCATGCGGGAGCGCAGTACTTCGAAAGTCATCCTTCCCAACCCGCCTTCGATGCCCCCTGCCACGGTTTCCGCTGGAGGAAGGCGTGTGACGGCTTCATTGCGTTGCAGGGACAGCTTCAACCCGGGCGAGGCAGCCAGTTGGCAACCGATGATGCGGGCCTTGTCCAGGCGTTGCCGGGCGGCAAATGCGAAGCCAGCTGCCAGGCCTCCGCCGCCGACCGGGAGCAGGAAGGTGCGGGCTTGCGGGACCTGCTCCAGGACTTCTTCGGCCAGGGTCCCTCCGTTGCCGGCCATGATGTCCCAATCGTCGAAGGGGCTGACAAAGGGGTGCCCTGTGCGCTGGGCCTGCCGGCGCGCCCACTTTTCGGTGTCGTCATAGCCCTGATGTCGGCTGCGGATGACTTTGGCCCCCAACTCGATCATGGCTCGGTGTTTGGCAGCGTCGACGGTCTCGGGCACTGTGATGACGGCAAGCAGCTTGAGAAGGCGGGCTGCGTATGCCACTGCTTTGCCGTGATTGCCGGCTGAGCAGGTGGCGATTCCCGCCTTCCTTTGCCGGGGCGAAAGCCGCGAAAGACGGAAGAGGGCACCTCGAATCTTGAAAGAACCGGTCACTTGAAGGTTTTCCAGCTTAAGCCACACCGGGACACCCGCCTTGGCGGACAGCAGAGGCGAGGGCTCGACAGGCGTAAGCCGGATATGGCTGCGCAAAAACTGCCCCGCTTCTACGATACGTTCTGAAGTCAGCCCGGACGATGCGGCACTCATCGGGATCTCCTTCTCCCCATCCGTCGGCTGCTCTTTGTCGCAAGGCTCGGGAGCAATGAGGGTACACTGTCGGCATAGCGGTGGTATTCGTTGCCGAATTCCTGGCGCAAGATGCGTTCTTCGACGGCGATGCGAACCCCGGCGCCGGAAAGCGAGATGGGCAGGGCCAGCAGAAGGCCGGGAAGGCTGCAGAAGGCCAGTCCGGTACCCACAGTGAGCAGGAAAAAGGCTAAATAGAGGGGATGGCGCACCCAGGCGTAAGGCCCCTCGGTCACCAGGCGGTGCCCCTGCTTGACCTGTGCCGCCAAGCTCCACTGCTGGCCGAGGCGCTGCAAGGAGCGGCGGGTGATCTCCAACGCTAATACGCCCAACGCCAGCCCTGCGATATTCAACCCGATCGAAGCCAAATAATCTTCTCGGCGAAGCCAGAAGAGCAAGCCCAAAGCCGCGAACTGCAGGATCATGCCCAGGAGGGAAGACGTATCCGATTTTTGAGCCATCCGCGATCCCCGCAAGAAGCGGGCGAAGAGCGCAAAATAAAGCGCCCAGCAAAAAGCGAAAGCAATACCGGTTAGACGAGGCAGCGAAGTCCACTCCATCCCTCTCGTCCCCCTCTCTGCGCTACTGCGCCTCTGAGCCTCTGAGCCTCTGCGTGAACCTCCCCTACTCCGAATGAAACAGCCGCCCCTGCTTCGCGAACTCCCTCACAATCTCCGCCGCCTCAAAGCGCACTCCGTGAACCTCCCGCAACTCGTCCAGCATTTCTGTCACTTTCTTGGCGCCCAAGCTGTCGATGTAACGGAACGGCCCGCCCAAAAACGGCGGGAATCCCAGTCCCAGCACCGCTCCCAGATCCCCGTCGCGGGGGGACTGCAGGATCTTTTCTTGCAGGCAGTGAGCTGCCTCGTTGATCATCATCAGCGCCAGGCGGTCCTGGATCATCTTTTCCTGCAAGCGCTGGCGATGGAGGCCGCCGAAATGAGCGTAGATCTCGCGGTTGACCTGCTTCTTCTTTCTCTTTCTTCCCTGCGGATAAAGGTAAAACCCGCGCCGATTCTTGCGTCCCAGGTAACCGGCCTCGGCCAGCTGATCCATGACTGGATTGGGCGGCACGCCCCGCTCGGCAAAGGCGCTGGCCAGTGTGCGGCCCACATGGGCGCCCACGTCGATCCCCACCTCGTCCATCAGGGTCACCGGCCCCACCGGAAAGCCGAAGCGGCGCATGGCCCGGTCGATCTGTTCAACCGACGCGCCTTCGGAGAGCAGGGTCAGAGCTTCGTTCATGAGCGGAGACAGGATGCGAGTGGTGTAAAAGCCGGGCCCGTCGCCCACCACGATGACCGTCTTGCCCTGTCTTACGCCTAATTGGGCTGCCGTCGCCACCACCCAACCGGCTGTGGCTTCGGTGGTGATAATTTCCAACAGGGGCATTTTGGGGACCGGCGAAAAATAGTGCATGCCGATCACCTGTTCGGGACGCTTGGCCCGAGCCGCGATCCGGCCGATGGGGATTGCCGAGGTATTGGAGGCGAAAATAGCCTGGCTGCCCGTGGCCTCTTCGACCTCGGCCAAGATCCGCTGCTTGAGCTGCAGGTCTTCGAAGACCGCTTCGATGACCAGCGGGACGCGGCTGAAGCCGTCATAGTCTGTGGCGGGGTGGATGCGGCTCATCGCCTCATCGCGTTCAAAGGCTCTCATGGCGCGCTTTTTGACACGCTTTTGCAGCTCTTTCCAAACCGACTCCTCTCCTTGTGCCACCGCTTTCCGGTCAAGATCCTTGAGGCGTACCGAACACCCTCTCAGTGCTGAAACCTGAGCGATGCCGGCGCCCATCAGCCCTGCCCCCAAAACACCGATCTCCTGCACTTCCCGCGCCTGCTCCGGCTTCCACCCCCGCGGTTTGCCGGATGTCATGGCGAAAAAGAGCTGGATGAGCTGGCGGGCCTCAGGCGTGTGCATCAATTCGCCGAAGGCTTTCGATTCCGCCGCATTGCCGGCTTGGATTCTCTTTCTCAGCCCAGTGGCCGTCACCTCGATGATTCGCAGCGGGGCGGGGTAGTTGCCCCAGGTCTGCTTGAGGGTGCGCTTGCGGGCCGTACGGCAGATGAGGCGGCGTCCGATGGGGTTGCCTTCCAGCAGGCGTTGCATGATAGGGCGCTTGCGCCTTTTGGGAATCGTTCCGGCAGCCAGTTGGCGGGCTGCGTCCTTGGCGGCCAGCAGCAGTCCGTGAGGGTGAATCACCTCGTCCACCAATCCTCGCTTTCGGGCAGGATAAGGATAGATGTTCTTGCCGGTGAGCATGATCGCAAGGGCTTCCTGCAATCCGATCAGGCGGGGCAGGCGCTGGGTTCCACTGGCGCCGGGCAGCAATCCCAGCTTGACCTCGGGCAATGCCAGCACCGTCTTGGGGTGATCGGTGGCGATTCGATAGGCGCAGGCCAGCGCCACCTCCAGCCCCCCGCCCAGGCAGGATCCGTTGATGGCCGCCACGAAGGGCTTGGGGAAGGAGGCCAGCCGGTCGAACAGCTTCTTGCCCTCGATGCTGGCCTGTTCGGCTTGCTG
>JANQFM010000809.1 GCA_028277865.1 Acidobacteriota bacterium | reverse complement strand
TGGATGACCTCTTCCCGGTGCCCCATTCGGTAGAGCTGGACCAAGGCGGGGGCGGCGTTGATTTCCAGGATGACGGCTTGTCCGGGGTCGGATTGCAGGCTTTCGGCCTTGAGGTCGACCCCGAAGTGGCGAAGGCCCATGACTTGGGCGATGCTGCGTCCCAGTTCGGTCCAAGGGGAAGGGACTTCGAAAATGGCTTCGGCCACGGCGAAGCGGTTGAGGTTGAGGACGGTCCGGCCCAACACCAGGCGCTGTTGGGCAGGCAAAACGGACTCTTCCGTCCAGCCTCGGGGAGCCAATGCCTGCTGCCATTCTTTAAAGCGCCGCGCCCGTTTCCAGAACTGTCGGTCTGCGAAGCGGACATCTTGCTGCTGGGCCAATTGGCGAACGGTGCGCTGTCCGTCCCCCACCAAAACCAAAGGTCGCCTGACGTACCCGGCCAGGTACTCGCCGTCCAGGAAATCGAGGCGATAGTCGGCGCCGGTCACGAATGGCTGGACGACCGCAATGGGATCCCATCGCCACACGGCTTGCAGGGATTCCCTGAGCTGCTGCTCTGTCCTGGTGAGGCGCACCAGACGGCCTCCCCACAACCTGTTCGGCTTGACCACCAGCGGGTAGCCGATGCGCTGCGCCATCGAGAGGGCACTGCTGGGGCCGCCGGCCACTCCGAAGGCGTCTTGTGAAGGCACATCGGGATCCAGGCAGCGTACTGTCTCCAGGGTGCGCAGGCCAGCTTGTTGCAGCAGCAGGGCGGTGTAGTGCTTGTCGTTGGCCATCCGGGCGGCCAGGGCGTCGTTGAGGGGCAGCAGCGAAGCATGGGCCAGGCAGCTCTGGTTACCGCAGCGGATCTCTCCCAAGAGACGGGACTCGGGGTCCAGCAAACGAAACGACATGCCCATTCGGTCGGCTGCCTGAGCCAGCAGGCGCAAGCTGAGAACGGGCCGTGGCTGGTGAGATTCGGGCATTTCGAAGCTTGCAGGTTAATTCACAAGGAGGGTTTCGCGCAAAGACTCAGGAGTCTGCTTCTGGCCTCCAACCTACAGCCTCCAGCCTCCAGCCTTCTCTGGATTTGGCGAAGCCTGTCAGTCGGCATTCAAGGCGCTCACGGGGTTGACGCGTGAAGCTCGCCGGGTGGGCAGCCAGGAGGCGATCAGGGCTGTCAGGGCGGTCAGCAGCGCAACCATCAGGAGCACCCAGGGATCGCGAGGGCGCACTTGATAGAGAAAGCTGGCCATCCAGCCGCCCAGCAGCAACGCTGTGGTCAATCCCACCACCTGTCCGGCGCCTACCAAGCGCAGGCTCTGGCCCAAGACCAGGCTGTGAATCGCCTTGAGGCTGCTGCCCATGGCCATTCGAATACCGATCTCGCGGGTTCGCTGCCTGACCGATTCGTCCAAGACCCCATAGATGGCCACGGCGGCCAGAAAGAGTGCCGCCGCAGCGAAAAAAGTCAGCAACTGCAGGGGAATGCGACGCAGCAGCAACTGTTCATTGACGCCCTCCTCCATTGTTTGGACCCAGAAAAGAGGAATTTCAGGGTCCAACCCGGCCATGACCCGACGCAAAGGGTCGAGCAGGCTGCGGGGCTCGCCGGAGGTCTTGACCACCAATCGGAAAAAACCCAGCCATGATTTCCGGTGCGACAGATAGTAGGCGCCGGGCGGGGAAGTGTCGGTCAGGTCATTTTGGCGGATTTCACCCACCACTCCGATGACCGTGTGCCAGGGAGCGTTGGGGCCTGGCTGACTGTCCAGGAGCATCCGCTTGCCGATGGGATCCGAGTCAGGCCAGTAAATCTGCGCCAGGCGCTCGTCCACGATCACCACCGGAGGGGAGTTGCGCTGCTCCCGGCTGTCAAAGCTGCGGCCCTTCAGCAGCGGTATTCCCATGGCTGCGAAATAGCTCGGGCTGACCACCGTCCCGTAGTGAGTCCGGACGGATTCCCCGGCAGCCGCAGCCCTCCCTTCCGGTGTGACCACCCCCCGCGAGGTCGATCCGGAGAAAGGTATCTGACTGGCAATGGCCGCCTCGGACACTTCGGGCAGGGCGCGAACCCCGTCCAAGGCCCGTTGAATAAACTGAAGCCGCTGCACCACCTGGGGATAGCGCTTGGATGGCAGGATCACTGCCGCAGCCAGCACTCCCTCAGCCTCGATTCCGGGATCGACGGCGCGCACCTGCATGAGGCTGGCCAGCATCAGCCCGGCACCGGCCAGCAGCACAAAGGCCACAGCCACCTGCAAAGCCGCCAATGCGGCGCGCAAAGTCCTGCCGGATCTGCCCGAACTGGACCTTGCGCTGGATCGAAAGACCCCGAAGAGATCGAATCGATGAATGACTGCCGCCGGCAAGATACCCGAGAGGATGCCGACTGCAAGAGCCAGGCCTGCAGCTGCCAAAAAACCGTTGCCTGCCAGCTTGACCTGGTCGATGCGGGGAATCTGATAGACCTCAAAGGTGTCCAGCAGCCCCAGGCTCCATCCGGTGGCCAGCAATCCGAGCGCCCCGCCCAAGGCTGCCAACAAGAGGCTCTCCGACAAAAGCAGGCGCATCAGGCGCCAGCGGCTGGCGCCCAATACGAAGCGGGCCGCCAATTCCCTCATCCGTCCTGTGGCACGCACCAACTGCAGGTTGGCCAAGCTCAGGCAGCCGATCAGCAGCACGAACAAGGAGCCGGCCCAAAGCAGCAACAAGGAGGGCCGGACTTCGCGTACCAGATCGTCTTGGAAACGGTGCACCTGAGTGTGGAATCCCGTGGCGGCAAGGCCTTCCCGAAGCTGCGGGGGCAAATCCTCGGCGATTGCCGCGTTGAGGGCATCAACCTGGGAGCGAGCCGTCTCCATGCTGGTGCCCGGGCTGAGGCGGGCGACCATCTGGTAGCTGTTCCTGTGCCGGGCGGCATCGGATTTTTGCTGCTGGCTGAATGCCAGCGGAAGCCAGATCTCGGCGTCCCAGTCGGCAAACCGGAAGTCCGGAGGCATGACACCCACGATAGTGCGCGCGACGCCTTCCACGAGAAGTGAACGCCCCACTGCCATCGCATCCCCAAAAAGCTCTCGGCTCAAGCCGTGGCTGATCACAACCACTGCATCGCGCCCTATCTCGCCTTCATCTTCAAGGAAATAGCGACCGCTGCCAGGCTGGACCTGCAAGACCTTGAAGAAGGAAGGCGTCACCTGCATGCTGAAGACTTGGCGCAGCGATTCCCCCCTTCCGATGGGGCGGCTTTGAGACTCGTAAAGGGCCACCTCCTGAAAGGCCTCCAACTCCCGGCGGTCGTAAAAATCAGGAACGCTGTTGGAGGATCGGGCCGAACCGGCGTTAGGGTAGCTGTTGAACAAGACGGCGATGCGATGCGAATCGGGGAAGGGAAGCGGCACCAGCAGGACGGCGTCCACCACTGTGAATACTGCCGTGTTGACCGCCAGGCAAAGGGCCATCGTCAAGACAGCCACCAGGGAGTAGCCGGGGCGCCGCAGCAGATTTCGGACAGCCAGGGACAAATCGCGCCAGATGGATTCCAAGCCTTCCACCCAGCGCTGCTTCCTTTTCACAGACCGGGTCACGCCACGGCAATCAGCCTCGATTTCCTGCCGGTTACCCAATGCCTGACGGGCTACGGCCTCAGCCTGATCGGGGGAGAGCCCTTGCTCGACGAGTTCGGAGATCCGCATATCCAGGTGGAACTGAATCTCGTCATGGATGTCGCGATTGATGTCGCTGCGATGGCGGGTGATGCGAAAGGTGCGTCGGAAAATGCCTCGATCTGACATGCCTTACTCCTGGGCAGCGCTGAGGACAGCTGAGACGGCGTCCGCGTGCTCGGTCCATCGGTCGGTCTCTGTTTGCAGCTGGCGGCGTCCCTGGCGGGTCAACTGGTAAAATTTTGCCTGGCGGTTGGTTTCCGTGCGTCCCCATTCCGAATCCAGCCAACCTCTCTTTTCCAATCGATGCAAAGCTGGGTAGAGGGCTCCCTCTTCCACTTGCAGCACCCCCCTGCTGCACTTGCGAATCCACTGGCTCACGGCATAGCCGTGGCAGGGGCCATGCTGCAAAGCCCGCAAAATCAAAAGGTCGAGGGTTCCGGTGTAAAGATTGCTGCCAGCCATAAAGTCGCCTCCATCCCTAAGTGATTCAGGTATGCTAGCAGATGGACCCATCAGTGGTCAAGGGGTAGGAGGGAGTTGGAGGAGGGAGGGCGAAAATGATCCCGAATGCCTCAGCGCTTTTCGTGGGCACAGTTCGATTTATTTTCTGAGAGGTTCCCAACTAATGCCCTCTTGCCTGGCTTGCCGATACCGATCATTTTGAACTGTAGATTGCGGCAAGCCGCTGAAGAAAAAGCACTTGCTGAGTCAATCGACATTCCGGCGCCCAAGGAATGCCTTCTGGCCCGGCTGATGCATTGACCCGGCGCAAGGCATGCAGTACTACGACCGGGCATACAAGAGGCTTTTTTCGCACCCCGAGATGGTCGTCCACTTGCTGCGCCTGGTTCCGGAAAAGTGGATAAGGAAGCTGCGCTGGGGCACCCTGCGGCGAGTCAGCACTGTCCTGGTCGCCAATCTGCCCTTGCAGCGCGAAGCTGATATGGTTTGGAGGCTCCGACCGCGGGGCCAACAGTCCGACTTGTATCTGATCCTGGAATTCCGCTCCAGCCCCGACCGTCACATGCCGATCCGGATGCTGGGCTACGTGGTGCTGCTTTGCCAAGAGCTGGTTCGGGAGAAGCTGCTGCGGGGCACAAAGTACCCGCCCATTTTCGGCGCCGTCGTGTATACTGGCCGACGCCCCTGGAAAACGCTCCGGGAGATCAGGCGATTGATGGAAGACAGGCCCGAGGGGATAGAAAAGTACCTTCCCCGCCACCGTTTCGTGATGCTGGACGCCGTGCGGCTGTCTTCTCGTCAAGTGAGGGTGCCGGGCAACCTGGTCTCTGCCCTCTTTGGCCTGGAAGCCTGCCGCAGCCCGTCCCAAATGCTTCAAGAGCTGCGACACTTGGACCGCCTGCTCCGAGCGCCGGGTCGGGAGGAACTGCGCCGTTCCTTTGCCAGCTGGCTGTTTCAGGCCTATCTGCCCTCCCGCTTGGGGAGGCAGTTCCCGGAGTTTGAGGAGAAAGACATTGAGGAGGTCAGCAAAATGATCGAGCTGCGTGAGGATGCCTGGTGCCTGCAGTGGAAGAGGCAGGGCTTTGAAGAAGGCCGACGCGAAGGCCAACGTGCCCTATTCAGGAATATGCTGGAGCAGAGGTTTGGAAAACTGGACAAGGCTCACCAGCAAAGAATCGACTCCGCATCGGCCAAAGCCCTCCAGGCCTGGAGCCGGAGGCTTTTGAGCGCCCGAACCTTAGAGGGAGTCTTCGCGGATCAGGGCTGACAAACCTCTTTCAGCCTGTTTCCCGTATCCATTCTCCGTCCTCGGCCAGATACATCTTCTCCACATACTCCTTGACCATGCGACGGGCCGAGAAGGGGGCGGCCAGGGAGCGGATGCTTTCCTTCATCACCGACACCCAGCCGGAGGGGACGCCGCTGGGGTCGGTTTCGTAGTAGAGGGGAACGATGTGGTTTTCGAGGATTTCATAGAGGGCTAGGGCCGTGGCTTCGTCGTCGCCGCCGGTCTGTTCGTCCACTGCCCATCCGTTGCGCCCGTTGTAGCCTTCGCACCACCATCCGTCCAACACGCTGAGGTTGGGAACCCCGTTCATGGCAGACTTCTGGCCGCTGGTGCCGCTGGCTTCCAGGGGAGGGCGGGGGTTGTTGAGCCACACGTCCACTCCCTGGACCATCAGGTAGCCGATATGCTTGTCGTACTCCTCGATGAAGGCCAGGCGTCCCGCCATTTCAGGATCCATGCAGGCCTGGAAGACCTCCTGCAGAACGTACTTTCCGGCTTCGTCGGCAGGGTGGGCCTTGCCAGCGAAGACGATCTGGACGGGCCGGTCGGAATCGAGCAGGATACGGCGCAGGCGTTCCCGGTCCCTTAGAACCAGGTTGCCCCGCTTGTATGTGGCGAAGCGGCGGGCAAAGCCGATTGTCAAAATGTCCGGGTCGAGAAGGCAGCCGAAGGCCACCAACTGGCCTGCGGACAGTCCGTCCTCCCTCCATCGGGCGCGCCCTTTCTCGCGCACGATTCGCAGCAGCTTGCGCTTGAGCTTGCGGTGGGCTTGCCAGAGCTCACCGTCAGGGATCTGTTCCATCGACTCCCACATGCGGGAATCGTCGTGGTTGTTCAGCCAATCGTTGCCCAAATGGCGTCTCAGCAAGCCGTCCAACTCGGGAGAAAGCCAGGTGGGCAGGTGGACGCCGTTGGTGGTCGACAGGATGGGGACTTGTTGAGGCGCAGTGTCGGGCCAAAGGGATTGCCACATCTTCCTGGAGACCTCGCCATGCCGTCGGCTGACCCCGTTGGCGCGGCCTGCCGCCCTGAGCGCCAGCACCGTCATGCCGAAGGTCCCTGATCCGGGCGCATTACCCAGGTCCAAGAATCGCTCCCTGCTGATCCCCAAATCCTGCCAAAAGGAGCGGAAGAACTCTTCCATCATGCTGAATGAGAATTCGTCGTGACCCGCCTTGACCGGCGTATGGGTGGTAAAAACCGTGCAGCGGCGAACCTCCTGCAGAGCATCCTCAAAGCCGAGCCCTTTCCTGCATAGCTGGGAGAGCAGTTCCAGGGTGGCGAATGCAGCGTGCCCCTCGTTGAGGTGCAGCAGGGTGGGAGAGTGCCCCAACGCCTGCAGGACACGCAGCCCTCCCATGCCGAGGATGATCTCTTGGCGCAGGCGCACCGACTGGTCCCCGCCATAAAGGCGTGCCGACACGTCCCGGTCCCAGGGAGAGTTCTCTTCGATGCAGGTATCCATCAGGAAAATGGGGATTCTGCCGGCCTGGACCTGCCAAACCGCCACATGGACCTGACGGTCGGCCACCGGAATGGACAGGATGAGGCGGCTTCCATCGGGGTTGAGCAGCGGCTGCAGGGGGGCTTCGTCGCTGTTGAGGCGAACGTAAAAGGCCTCCTGACGCCCGTCCGGCTCGATTTGCTGGCGGAAGTAGCCCTCCGGATAAAGGCAGCCGATGCCCACAAAGGGAATCCCCAAATCGCTGGCTTCTTTACAGGTGTCTCCGGCCAGCAGGCCCAGTCCGCCTGAATAGATGGGCAGGGAGCTGTGCAAGCCGAATTCGGCGCAAAAGTAGGCAATCTTGCTGGATGAGTGTTGGGGATAGGCGGCTTCGAACCAACTCGGCTGCGTCATGTAGGAGTCAAAGCGCTCCATCACCCGGTCATAGAGCTCGAGAAAAGACTCTTGGCGGGAGATCCGCTCCAGCTTCTCAGCTGAGATTCTGCGAAGCATGGCCACAGGGTTGTGGCGCGTTTGACGCCATAAGGCCAGGTCCAGCCGCTTGAAAAGGACTCTGGCTTGGGGAGCCCAGCTCCACCAAAGGTTGTAGGCCAATTCGCCCAGGCGACCGATTCTCTCAGGCAGGCCTTCGAAGGCAGACGATTGCATTC
>JANQFM010000796.1 GCA_028277865.1 Acidobacteriota bacterium | reverse complement strand
TGCTCGTGAAGAGGGATACCCAGCTTCTGGTAGGTCTCCAGCAGCTTGGGGTCGACCTCATCCAGGCTCTTGGGGCCGTCTTCCTTGCTCTTGGGCGCCGAGTAGTAGACGATGTCGTCATAGTTGATGGACGGGTAGCGGACGTTGGCCCACTCGGGCTCTTTTTGGTCCAGGGTCTTCCAGTGGCGGTAGGCCTTCAGGCGCCATTGCAGCATCCACTCGGGCTCCTTCTTCTTGGCCGAGATGAGCCGGATGACCTCCTCGCTCAGCCCCGGGGGAACCTCGTCCGTCTCGATGTCGGTGTAAAAGCCGTACTTGTATTCCTGGTCGGCAATCTGCTGAAGTTGTTCCGTTTCAGTGAGCATGGTTGTCTATTCTCCTCCCTGGATTTATCTCGACAGCGGCGACTGCTCCTCGGAGCAGCCGCCCAGCTCCACAAGGCCCGGCATGGGCCGGATCATGTCCAACAAGCTAATCTCCTTCAATGCGTTGTGGATCAGAGTGTTGATGTTCAGCCAATTGACCTGAACCGGACAGGATTCCTCGTGCCGGCACCCTCCCGGCTCCGAGATGCACTCGGTGAGGGCGATGGGCCCTCCCTCCAAAGCCTGGACAATGCCCACCAAAGTCACCTCATCAGCGGGCTTGGCCAGGCTGTAGCCACCCTGGATGCCCCGCTGGGAAGTCAGAATGCCTTCGCGGCAGAGAACCTTGAGGATCTTGCTCACCATCGGCAAGGGCAAGTGGGTCATTTCGGCCAGCTCGCGGGCGCTGCAAGGCACCCCGTCCGAGTTCTCGGCAATGGCCGCCAAAAGCACAATTCCGTAATCTGTATGTTTGCTGACTCTCAACATCTGCTCAACCCTTCAAAGTCGCGGCCCAATCAATTGGTACCAGAACAGTACTATATCCAGGCCCGCCTCGACGTGTCAAGGAGAATCAGGGCTTTGACGCATCTCATGCCCAAAGCCGGAGGGCGTCAGCCTCGCGGGGGGGGATGGCGGATCTCCGTCCCGCAGCCGCTGCGCATCCAAGAGGCGTGCAACCGGATTTCAGGGCGGCTATTGCAGATTGTGCAGGAAACTCTTCCCGGCGGGGGATGAGACGGCAAAACTCTCGGCAACAGTGGCGCCGATGTCGGCCAGGCTGGCTCGGGTTCCGAGATCGACGTTGCCGTGACGCCCCTTGCTGTAGGCCAGTACAAAGGCATATTCGCGGGAGTGGTCCGTGGAAGCGGTTGTCGGGTCGCATCCGTGATCGGAGGTGAGGATGAGCAAATCGTCTGGGCGGAGATTGTCCAGTATGGCTCCCAAGCCGACATCGAATTCCTCCAGCGCCCGCGCATATCCCTGCACGTCGTTACGGTGTCCGTAGAGCATGTCGAAGTCGTTGAAATTGGCAAAAATCAGCCCTGCGTCGTCCAGAAGGCTCATCGACTGGAGAACCTTTTGGGCAGTGTCCCGATTATTTTTGCTCTTCATCTCACGGCCTGTTCCGCGGTAGCAAAAAATCGAGGCGACCTTGCCCACGCAAATCACGGGGATCCGCCTCTCCTCAAGGCGGTCCAGGACAGTGGGGATGAAGGGCTCGATTGCAAAGTCCTTGCGACGTTCGGTTCGGACAAACTTGCCTGGATCCCCTACGAAAGGACGGGCGATGACTCGGCCGACCTGGTGTTCGCCGACGAGTTGGCTGCGGGCGATCCGGCAGATCCTGTACAGCTCTTCGACCGGAATGATCTCCTCATGGGCAGCCACCTGAAAAACGCTGTCGGCCGAGGTATAGACGATGGGCTTTCCGGTGCGCATGTGCTCCTCGCCCAGCCGCTGGATAATTTCGGTGCCGCTGGCAGCGAGGTTGCCCAGCGCCTTGCGTCCAATGGCCTCTTCAAAGCTGCGCATGACCGATGGCGGG
>JANQFM010000705.1 GCA_028277865.1 Acidobacteriota bacterium | reverse complement strand
CGGCGCTGTCGCTGGCTTGCGATCGCAGGCCGGTCTTGAAAGCGGCACGGAAGTCTGCGCGGTCGGCCCGTGAAATGAAGCCTCCTCGTGCCCGAAGTGCCTCGTCCTCATCGGCGTAGGCTCGGATCCAACCTGATGCCATGGGGCACCTCCGTTTGGTTGTCAATTGTCAGTTGCCAGTTTTTAGAAAGGATACAAAGAGTCAGGTCAACTTTCCAAAAAATCTAGATGACCCCACTCATGCTGTCAAGAAAAACTGTTCCTTCCATATAAATTTCGAACCTCGATCTGCAGACTGCCCCCAACCTTCTCCCTTGCGGCCTCGTCTTTTGTAGCTGACCGATTGACTGGAGCGCTACCTGAATGGCGGGGAGGAACAAAAGATGAGCGGATTCCGGCAAGACCTGATGTATGCCCTTTCCAATTCTCTGAGATCGCCTTTCTTCAGCATTTTGGCAATCCTCTCGCTGGCCCTGGGGATCGGGGCCAACACCTCGATCTTCAGCGTGATTCATGCCGTGCTGCTGCGGCCCTTGGACTATCCGCAGCCGGATCGGCTGGTGCGGCTTTGGGAGACCTTCGAGCACTCCTCTGGGCGCGGTCAGGGGTCGGTTTCCACTCCCAACCTGTTCGACTGGCGCGAGCAAAACAGCGTTTTCGATGAGTTGGCCGCCTATTCGATGAACACCTACAACTTGACCGATGGGGACCGCCCCCTGCTGGTGAGGGGCGCACGTGTGGAGCCCGAGATGGGTCGTGTCCTGCAGGCTGAGCCTCAGATGGGACGGTTTTTCAATCCTGGCGAAAACCAGGCTGGCGCGGACCAGGTGGCGGTTCTCAGCCATGGGCTCTGGCAGCGCCAGTTTGCCGGCGATCCGGACATCGTAGGCAAGGAAGTCGGCATCGATTCAAGGCCATACACCGTGATCGGAGTCATGCCCGCCTCCTTCCAGCTTCCTGCACGCTCGCGTGCCGAATTGTGGACGCCCCTGACCTTTTCGGAACGCAATCTGAACAGCCGCGGCAGCCACTGGATGTCGGTTCTGGGCCGCCTTAAGCCAGGGGTGGATCTGGAAGGGGTCCAAACCGAGATGGACACCATCGCCAAGCGCCTCGAGGCGGCCTACCCGGGTCCGCAGGACAAGCGGGGAATCACCCTCATGAGTTTGCACGGCGCCCTTGTGAGGGGCAGCCGCGACGCCCTCTGGACGCTGTGGGCCGCTGTGGCCCTGGTATTGCTGATCGGCTGTTCAAACGTAGCCAATCTTCTGCTGGCCCGTGCCGTGGGCCGACGTCGCGAACTGGCTGTACGCGCAGCCCTGGGTGCCAGCCGGGGACGCATCGTCCGCCAGATGCTGACCGAAAGCCTCCTTTTGGCGCTGCTGGGCGGGGCGGCCGGATTGGCACTCAGCCTGTGGGCGGTGCAGACCCTGGCTTCACTGCCGGGGACGAGCATCCCCCTGGGCCAGCCCATCCAGGTGAACTTGAGCGTGCTGGCTTTTTGCCTGCTGGCATCGATGGCCACAGCGGTCATCGCCGGCCTGGTGCCCGCCCTGCGCAGCTCCAAGCTGGATGTCGGCGAGTCGCTCAAGGAACGCAGCTCTTGGCAGGCAGACGGATCGCCCCGCGACTGGCTGAGGGGAGGCCTGGTGGTGGCTGAGATCGCGCTTGCCATCGTGGTCCTGGTCAGCGCCGGACTCTTGATGCGCAGCTACTCCCGGCTGCTGGAAGTCGAATCGGGCATCGATTCCGAAAGAGTCCTGACCATGACCGTCCCCCTGCCGAGGAGCAAGTACTCGCAAGGCGATCAGATCATCTCCTTTTACCGGCGTCTGGAAGAGCGGATCCAAGCTCTTCCGGGTGTCGAGGCGGCCGGCATGATCAATCTGCTGCCGGTTCGCAATTGGGGCTGGAACAGCAGTATCGTGATCGAGGGGATACCCGACCTGCCTCCCAGCCAGCGTCCCCTCTCCGAGGTTCGCACCATCGCCGGAGACTACTTCGCCTCGCTGGGGATCCCTCTGCTGGCCGGACGGATGCTCGACTCCGGTCGGGGCGAGCCTCCCAACCTCATCCTGGTCAACAAGGCCTTCGCCGACAAGTTTATGGACGGCGATGATCCGGTCGGACGCAGGGTGGCCTGGGACACTCCCGACTCGGATGAGGATTGGATGACCATTGTCGGAATGGTGGGCAACGTACGCAGCGCGGGCCTGCAACGGCAGCATCTGGCCGAGATGTACTTCCCCATGCTGCAGCGGCCCATGAGGCGGATGAGCCTGACCTTGCGCACGGCTGTCGAGCCCACCGGGATTGCCGAAATGCTGCGTCGGGAGATTCAGCAGATCGACCCTGAGCAACCGGTCTTCGAAGTCCAGGTGATGGACGAGGTGATTGCGGATTCAGTGGCCGGACGGCGCTTCAACCTGCTCCTGATGGGCATTTTCGCCTCGGTGGCCTTGGTACTGGCCATCGCGGGCGTCTACGGAGTCCTTTCCTACTCCGTGGGACGGCGTACTTACGAGATCGCGGTACGTCAAGCCTTGGGCGCCCGCCGCGGGGATGTTTATCGGCTGGTCATCGGGGGAGGCATGGGGCTTTCCGGACTGGGGATCGCGCTGGGCTTGGCGGGTTCGATCTGGTTGAGCCGATTCCTGGAGAGCCAACTCTACGCTGTCGAACCGACCGATCCGGTGACT
>JANQFM010000698.1 GCA_028277865.1 Acidobacteriota bacterium | reverse complement strand
TTGGCACTTTACCTGGCGGTGGCCGAAAAGCAAGGCGTCGATTGGGGGGATCTGAGGGGGACTTTGCAGAACGATATCCTCAAAGAGTATATCGCACGGGGAACCTACATCTACCCGCCCCGCCCTTCCATCCGCTTGATCACCGACATCTTCGACTTTTGCCGCCATCAGGTGCCCCGCTGGAACACGATCTCCATCAGCGGCTACCACATCCGGGAAGCCGGCTCCACGGCGGCCCAGGAAATCGCCTTCACTCTCGGCAATGCCGAAACCTACCTGAGCGCGGCGTTGGATGCCGGGATGAAGATCGACGACTTTGCCCCGCGCCTTTCCTTTTTTTTCAATGCCCACAATGACCTGTTCGAGGAAGCAGCCAAATTCCGGGCTGCACGGCGCATCTGGGCCCGATTGATGAAAGAGCGTTTCGAGGCCTGCAACCCGCGCTCCTGGATGCTGCGCTTCCATGCCCAGACGGCCGGCAGCACCCTCACCGCTCAGCAGCCGGACAACAATGTGATTCGGGTCGCTTTGCAGGCCTTGTCGGCTGTGCTGGGCGGAACCCAGTCGTTGCACACCAATTCCAAGGACGAAGCTCTGGCCCTTCCCAGCGATGAAGCGGCTCGGCTGGCTTTGCGCACCCAACAGGTCATCGCCCATGAGAGCGGCGTCACTGCCGTGGCCGACCCTTTGGGCGGCAGCTGGTACGTGGAAGCGTTGACCGACCGGCTCGAGGAGGAGGCTCTGGCTTATATGGATCGAATCCGTGAAATGGGCGGCATGTTGCGGGCCATCGAAACGGGCTACGTCCAACGGGAGATCCAAAGGGCCGCCTACAGCTATCAGCAAGCCCTGGAAAAGCGAGAGCGCATTGTGGTGGGTGTCAACCAGCATGTCCAGCAGGAGGAAGCGCAAGTCGAGCTGTTGCAAATCGATCCTCGAATCGAGAAGGATCAGCGGGAGCGCCTTGTCAGCCTCAAGCAGCGGCGCGACTCGGTTCGGGTCGATCAAGCGCTCGAGGCTGTCCGCCAAGCCGCTGCAGGAACCGCCAATCTGATGCTCCCCATCCTTGAAGCGGTTCGCTGCCTGGCAACCGTAGGCGAGATTGCCGACGCCATGCGCGACGTCTTTGGCGAGCACCAGGAAACCATCGTGATTTAGGAATCTGCGGAAGCAATGCTTGATCCGGAATGAACCGCAGAGGGCGCGGAGCAGAACGCGGAGGGGGATGACACGAATGCAGAATCGCGAACGGGCTTTAGATCTCCCTGATGCGATCTGCACCCTCCGGCCAGACACGCCGGAAGTCCCTGCCATTCAGTGTCACAATCTTGTCGACCCCGGATTTTTCTGCGGCTCTGGCAATCAAAGCGTCATAAACCACGCCTCCGGTCATTTGAAGTAACTCCATTCTATCGAGGACTGTGCGGTAATCGGCTTGTGAGAGAGGGACCAAGGTGGCTGCCGATTCGACGTTTTCAGCCACCAGCCGGCGCGCTGTAGAAGGTGAGATGCGAGGCCTTAAAGGCATCCCGGTCAGGATTGAGTAGAGTTCCGCCAAGCTGTGATTGGCACAATGGAACTCCAGTGAACCGCTCCTGGCACGCTGCAACCACGGGAAGGCGTCAGAATGCCTTGGGTGGGAGTGAACGAGCGCAGCTACCAAGGTGGACGTGTCGAGCAAGACCTTCATCGATCTTTCCAGCCAGAAGCTCTTTGGAGACGGTCCTCACGCATTTTGGAGACCGCTTTGGAAAGGTCGCCGCCAGCTTTGCCCATGAAGACCAGGATACCTTCTTTCATAATCAGGTCCGGTTCTTCCCGAACCGGCTTGAGGACAATTCCGTCATCTCGTTCCTCAATGTCCACAATTGCTCCCGGATCTAGCCCCAGGCCGTCCCGCAAGGCCTTCGGAATCACGATCCGACCGAATTTGTCCACTGTAGTCTGTACCGAGCTGCCCATGGCTGCCATTTTAACACGGCAATTGCCAAAAGTGAATGGCAGGTTGCCGAGTTGAACCACGAAAGGGGGAAGAGGCTTCAGGGAGCCAGGCGTCGTCGAGACCAGCTTCCATCCTCTTGAAGCCGATAGTCGAGGCGGTCGTGAAGGCGCCCGGGGCGGCCCTGCCAGAATTCGATGCGGTCTGGGATGAGCCGGTAGCCGCCCCAGAAGTCAGGGCGGGGGATGGGTTCCTCGCCATACTGCTCCTGGAGTTGCTGCATCATCTTCTCCAGGGTTTCCCTGTTTTTGATTTCTCGGCTTTGGGGCGATGCGGCAGCGGCCAGCTGGCTTAGGCGGGGGCGGCTGCGGAAGTAATCGTCGGAAAGTTGAGCAGGCGCTTTCTCCACACCTCCTTCGATGCGCACCTGGCGTGCCTGCGAACGCCAATGCAGCAGCAATGCGGCGCGCGGATTTTCTGCCAATTCGTGGGCTTTCCGCCCTTCGTAGTTGGTGAAAAAGACAAACCCGTCTTGGCCGAAGCCCTTGAGCAGCACGATGCGCGCTGAAGGACGCCCATCGGCCGAGGCTGTGGCCAGGGCCATCATGTTGGCTTCATCCCCTTCGGCCTGCAGGGCCGATTCGAACCAGCGCTGGAACAGATCCAGCGGATCCCGGCCGGCTTCTTCCTCGCTCAGGCCTTCTTGAAGGTATTCCTTGCGGACGTCCTGGATTTGCATGGTCTGACGAGCAGGCTCACCTTTGCTTGAAGGCCGAAATGGCTGTGCGTGTGAAGTCTGAAAGGATCAGCCGGGCGCTGATCTCGGCCCGGGCGGGGAGCAGCATCTCCCATTGCTGCGTACCTTCCCAGAAAACCCTTTTCAACTCGGCCACAGCTTCCGGGCTGGTTTTCGCCAAGCGGGAAGTGAGCTGGTTGAATGCATCGTCCAGATCCTGGGCGGATTCGTAGGTTACCGTGTAAAGGCCATTGGCTTTGCACCAATCGGCATCGTGCCAGGCGGTATCGATCGAGGCAGCAGCGAAGGCAGACTGACCGGTCTTGCGCTCCACGGCAGGTCCGATGACGAAGGGGCCGAACCCGAGGGCGAACTCAGCCAGCTTGATCGAGGCCCGTCGGCTGGCCAGCACGTAATCGGAGGCGGCGATTAGGCCCACTCCGCCCCCGACGGCCTTTCCCTGCACACGGGTGATGACAAACTTGGGGCAATTCTTCATGGCCAGGATGACTTGGGCGAATCCCATAAAAAAGGTACGCGCCTGCTCAAAATCCTGGGCGGCCAGCATTTCATCAAACGAGGCGCCCGCACAAAAGGGCCCCTCTCCCCGGCTGGTGAGCGCCACCACCCGTGCCTGGTCATTGGCGCCCAGCTGTTCGATTTCCGCAGCCAGCTGACGGAGCAGGCTTCCGGGAAGTGAGTTTTTCTTGGGATGAAAGAATGTGACAGCTGCCACCCCGTCCGCGATCTGAACCTCAACTGATCCATTTTCCGGCATCTTCTCTCCTCAGGTATTGCCACAGAGACTCAGAGTGCACAGAGAGGATTCCACTTATCCTTCCTTTCGGCGCACCAGGGTGAGGATGGTATAGGTTGCCACGGTAACGTCCTCTTGGTTGAACACTTCGACATCCCAGGCCACCACTCCGGCCAGCGGGTCCTCCGGCGTTTTGCGGTCGCGGGCGGTTTTTTGCTGGCAAGTCAGCTTGCAGTAGATGGTGTCGCCGATGTAGACGGGCTCGGTGAAGCGCAGGTTGTCCAGCCCGTAGTTGGCCAGCACGGGACCCGGCGCCGGATGGACGAAAAGGCCGGCGGCCGCCGAGAGGACGAAGTAGCCGTGGGCCACGCGCTTTTCGAAGATGGGATTTTCGGCTGCTGCGATGGCGTCGGTGTGGGCGTAAAAGTAGTCGCCGCTGATGCCTGCGAAGCGGACAACGTCGGCCTCGGTCACAGTGCGGCGATGGGTTACCAGTGTTTCGCCGATTTCCAGTTCCTCGAAATACTTTTGAAAAGGGTGGATGCGGGTTGTGGGCTGGGCCGCGCCCCTCATCCACTGGTTGCAAACGCGAGTCAATGTGGTGGGCGAACCCTGCAGGGCGGTGCGTTGCATGTAGTGCAGCACTCCCCGGATGCCTCCCATTTCCTCGCCGCCGCCTGCCCGCCCGGGTCCGCCGTGAACCAAATGAGGCAGGGGAGAGCCGTGCCCGGTCGATTCGCCGGCGCAATCGCGGTTGATGACCATCAGGCGTCCGTGAAAGGGCGAGATCCCCAGCACGACTTGGCGGGCCACCGAATTGTCAGCGCTGAAGAGCGATCCCACCAGGCTGCCCCGTCCCAAAGCGGCCATCGAGACGGCCTCGTCCAGCGACTTGTAGGGCATGACGGTGTTGACGGGCCCGAAGGCCTCAACATCGTGGGGCTGGCTCTTTTGAAAAGGCTGGCCGCAGTAGAGCAGGGTGGCGGGAGAAAAAGCGCCCTTTTCAGGATCCGCGCCCACCACCTCAAAATCCTCAGGATTTCCGTAGACCAGTTCTCCGGCTTGGCGCAATTCGGATACTCGTTCCGAGACCTCTTCGACCTGGGGACGCCCCGCCAGCGGACCCATCTTGACTCCCTTCACCGAAGGATCGCCCAGCGGGATGGAGGCCAGCTCCTTCTTGATCGCTTCGATCGCTGCCTCGAGCCGGTCTTCGGGGACCAGTGTGCGCCGAATGGCGGTACATTTCTGTCCCGCCTTGACGGTCATTTCGCGGGCCACTTCCTGGACGAAAAGGCTGAATTCCTCTTGGCCCGGCTGAACGTCCGAACCCAGGATGCAGCAGTTGAGCGAGTCGGCCTCCATGTTGAAGCGGATGGCGTTGCTGACGATGGCGGAGTGCGACTTGAGCATGCGTCCGGTCGAAGCCGATCCCGTGAAGGTCACCACGTCCTGGCTTCCCAGGTGCTCGAAAAGGTCTCCCACGCTGCCGCAGATGAGCTGCAGGGCGCCCTCGGGAATCAGCCCGGACTCGATCATGGCCTTGACCATCGCCTCGGTCAGGTAGCAGGTCAGGCTGGCGGGCTTGACGATGGCGGGCATGCCGGCCAGAAAAGTGGGCGCCAGTTTTTCCAGCATGCCCCAGCAGGGGAAGTTGAAGGCGTTGATGTGAACGGCTGCGCCTTGCAGGGGGACGCAGACGTGGCGTCCTACAAAGGTTCCTTTGCGGGAGAGGAGTTCCATGTCGCCGTCGATATAAACAGTGTCGTTGGGCATCTCGCGGCGCCCTTTGCCCGAATAAACGAAGAAGGTCGTGATGCCGCCGTCCACGTCCAGCCAGGTGTCGGACTTGGTGGCGCCTGTCCAGGCGGAGATCTTGTACAACTCGTCCTTGCGCCCCAGCAGGTACTTGGCCACTTCCTTGAGCATAATGGCCCGTTCGTGAAAGGTCATGCGGCGCAAGGCGGGTCCGCCCACTGTCCGGGCATAGTCGAGCATGGACTTGAAGTCGAGGCCTTTACTGGAGACTGTTCCGACTTGCTCTCCAGTGACGGCGTTGTAAAGCGGGCGGGCACTGCCGTTGCCTGCGTGCCAGTTGCCCTGGGCGTAACTTTGGATCTTCATTGGCTACCTCGTCTCGGGGAGAAACCGCAGAGGGCGCAGAGAGACGACGCAGAGTCCAAGGAGAAGATTCCTCAGCGCTCTCTGCGTTCTGCTCCGCGCCCTCTGCGGTTCAATCTGATCCCCGGCTTCAAACTCTTTCGATAATCGCCGCCACGCCCTGGCCCACTCCGACGCACATGGTACACAAAGCGTATCGGGCCTTTTTTTCCTCCAGTTCGTAAACGGCGGTGGTCAGCAAACGGGCGCCCGACATGCCCAGGGGATGGCCCAGGGCGATGGCGCCTCCGTTGGGATTGACGCGGGGGTCGTCGTCATCCAGCCCCAGCTCCCGCAAGCAGGCCAGCGACTGTGCCGCGAACGCCTCGTTTAATTCGATGACGTCGATCTGGTTCAGCTCAAGCCCCGCTCTTGCCAGTGCTTTCTTGGTTGCATCCACCGGACCCATCCCCATCAGGCGCGGCTCGACTCCCACAGCTGCCGAAGCCACCATGCGGGCGCGCGGCTTGAGCCCCAGCTGCTGGGCAGCCTCTTCGGATGCCATCAGCAACGCACAAGCGCCATCGTTGATGCCCGAGGCGTTCCCTGCCGTGACGGTTCCTTTGCCGTCGCTGCGAAAGACGGTTCGCAGACGGGACAAGGCTTGCAGGCTGGTGTCGGGGCGGATGAATTCATCTTCTTTGAAGATCAACGGCTCCTGCTTGCGCCGGGGAACCTCGACGGGGACGATTTCCTGGGCCAGTCGCCCCCGACTGCGGGCAGCGCTCGCCTTTTGCTGGGAGTGGTAGGCGAACTCATCCTGATGCAGGCGCGAAATCTTGAACTTTTCGGCCACATTTTCAGCTGTCTTGCCCATCGAGTCGATGCCGTACAGCTCTTCCATTTTCGAATTGATGAAGCGCCAGCCCAGGCTGGTGTCGTGCAGCTGGGCGTCGCGCCCAAAGGGAGCGGATGACTTGGAGAGGACGTAGGGTGCCCTCGTCATATGCTCCACCCCTCCCACTAAAAAGAGTTCTCCGTTGCCGGCCTGAATGGCCCGACAGGCGTCAATGGCGGCACTCAGCCCCGAGGCGCACAAGCGGTTGACCGTGATGCCGGGAACAGAAAAGGGGATCCCTGCCAACAGCAGCGCCATGCGGGCTACATTGCGGTTGTCCTCGCCCGCCTGATTGGCGCATCCCAGGATTACATCGTCAATGCGGGCCGGGTCGATAGCTTCATTGCGGCGCAGCAGCGTCCGCAAGACCAGCGCAGCAAGGTCGTCTGCCCGGACAGCCGAAAGGCTCCCGGCGAACTTGCCGACAGGGGTTCGAATTCCGTCGATGACAAATGCTCCGTTCATCCCTTCTCTGTGTCCTCTGTGCCTCTGTGGCAAAAGCTCTCTCCTCGTCTCACCATTTGCCTCAGCAGCGGATTCGGACGGTAGCGGTCTTCGCAATACTCCGTCTGCAGCACCTCCAACCGCCGGAGGACTTCTTCCAAGCCGATCTCATCCGCCCAGCGCAGCAGGCCTTTCGGGTAATTGACCCCTTTGGTCATGGCCAGATCGACGTCTTCGACTGTGGCGATCTTGAGAAAGACCGCGTCAGCCGCTTCGTTGATCAGCATCACCAGGATGCGTCGCACGATCTCTTCGCCCAAATCCCGATCCTGGGCAGGTTCGGGATTGGAGGCATGCGGCGAATAATCATAATAGCCGCGCCCGCTCTTGCGCCCCAGCCGCCCGGCTTCGACCATGCGCTTTTGGGTGAAGGAGGGCTTGAAGCGGGGATCGTAAAAAAAGGCCTCGAAGACCGTTTCGGTGACCGTGAAGTTGATGTCGTTTCCGATCAGGTCCATAAGTTGGAAGGGTCCCATGCGAAAGCCTCCGATCTCGCGCATGGCCCAGTCGATGGTGGCAGCGTCGGCGATTCCTTCTTCCAGGATGCGCAGCGCTTCGCCGTAAAAAGGGCGCGCCACCCGGTTGACGATGAAACCGGGGGTGTCCTTGCAAAGCACGGTGGTTTTCCCCCAGTCGTCGATCCAGCGCCGCACCTTTTGTACACTTTCGTCGCTGCTGGCGATGCCGGGCACGATCTCCACCAGGGCCATCAAGGGCACGGGGTTGAAAAAGTGAGTTCCCAGCACGCGTTCAGGCGACGTGCAGGCTGAGGCGATGGCAGTCACGGCCAGCGAAGAGGTGTTGGTGGCCAATACAGCCTGGTCGGAAACCATTTCCTCCAAGGCGGAGAATGCTTGCTTTTTGACGGCCAGATCCTCAATGATCGCCTCGATCACCAGTCGGCAAGGCGCCATTTCCGACACGGCTCGGGTGTAATCGATACGCCCCAGGATGGCCTCGGCGGCAGCTTCTTCCAGACGGCCCTTTTCCACAAGCCGGGCGTGAATCTTGGCCAGCCTGTTGCAGGCGCCCTCCAGCGCCCTGGAGCTGCTCTCGCACAGCACTACCGGATGGCCGGCTGTGGCAGCCACCTGGGCGATGCCGGTGCCCATGGTCCCGGCGCCCAGTACACCGACAGGAAATTTCGAGCTCATAGGCAGTGTTCCCAGGGGGGTTCACGCAGAGGCGCAGAGACGCAGAGGAGGGGGAAGAGACGAGAGTTTCGTTTTTTTCTTCTTTTCCCCCTCCCCTGCGTCTCGGCGCCTCTGCGTGAACTCCTATTCTCCTTTGAAG
>JANQFM010000680.1 GCA_028277865.1 Acidobacteriota bacterium | reverse complement strand
CGCCCGAGCCATCGTCTCGGATCTGTCGGAGGTCCCGGATGACGAATGGGGTGAGGAGTACCTGGATCTGGTGATGGCGGTGGCGATCGTGGACGATGTCGAGGGAGCGATCACCCACATCGGCCGCTACGGGACGGGGCACACCGAGGCGATCGTCACCCAGTTCGATGCGGAACCCGCGGACTTTGACCTGATAGTCAAGGCGGCCTAAAAACTCGATGTTGCCGTCGGCCAGAAAGCGGGCTTGATCACCGGTCTTGTAAAGCCTGGCGCCGGGGTGCAGGCCGCTGGGGTCGGGCACGAAATGGGCAGCGGTCAGCCCCGGCCGTCGCCAGTAGCCGCGGGCCAGCCCAATGCCGCCCACATGCAGCTCTCCGCTGATGCCCAAGGGCGGGAAGCGCATCTGATGATCCAGAATATAAAGCTGAATGTTGTCGATGGCCCGGCCGATGGGGACGCTGGACAGGTCTTCTTCCGGCCGGCAATTCCACATGCTGACGCCGATCGAGGCCTCGGTGGGGCCGTAGAAATTGTGCAGGCTGCTGTCAAAACGCGAGAAAAAGCGGTTTTGCAGCAGGACTGTCAAAGCCTCGCCGCTGCTCATGACCCGGCCCACGCTCTTGGGGGCTTGCAGGTCCGGAAAGTCCAGGTAGGCCTTCAACATGGAGGGGACGAAGTGCAGCAACGTCACCTGTTGCCGGTTGATCAGTTCGCTCAGATAGGCGGGGTCTTTGTGCCCTTCGGGCCGCGCCATGACCAGGCAGGCGCCCTGAAGCAGGGGCCAGAAGAGCTCCCACACCGAGACGTCGAATGTGAAGGGGGTCTTTTGCAGGACACGGTCCCGCGCTGCCAGGCCGAAGGTGCCCTGCATCCAGAGAATCCGGTTGCAGATCCCCTGGTGTGCCAGGGCCACCCCTTTGGGACAGCCGGTTGAGCCGGAGGTGTGCATCACGTAAAGCAAGCTTTCGCCGAAGAGCCGGGCTGGCGGGTTGCCCCCGTCATGAGCCGCTGCCCGGTGCCAGTCGGAGTCCAGACGCAGCAACTGGGCCGGGGACTTGGGAAGGCGCCCTGTCAAGCCATCCCGAGTGATCAGCACTGGCGGACGCGTGTCCTGCAGCAGGAAGGACAGCCGTTTTAAGGGATAGGTGGGATCCAGCGGGACGTAGGCGGCACCGGCCTTGAGGATGCCCAAAAAGGCCGTCATCATCTCCAGGGACCGATCCAGGCAGAGCCCGACCAGGATCTCGGGGCCTGCACCCAGCTCCTGGAGGCACCCCGCCAGCCGGTTGGCGCGCTGGTTCAGTTCCCGATAGCTGAGGTGATGAAAGGCCGGCTGATTGGGGACGCCGGGCAGATCGGAATCCGGCTCTTCAATGACGACGCCCACCGACTCGGGAGTGCGGGCCGACTGGTCCTGAAACAATTCGTGGATGACGGGCCTGGCGGGCAGGCGGGCGGTCGGCCCGGCCCACTCGGCCAGGGCCTGGTGCCGTTCAGCGGCTGTCAGCAAGGGCAAGTGCGACAGGCGTTGCTCCAGTCCGGCCGTCATGCCGCCCAGCAGGGAGCGCAGATGCCTGAGCAAGCGTCTTACTTCCAGGCTGTCGAAGCGGCGGCGGTCGTAACCGGCCTCCAAGCAAAAGCGCCGGCCCGGCGTGGCCACCAGGGTGAGCGGGAAATGGGTGGCCCCTGCCACAGCCATGTCGCCGGGGCGTAGGGCCGGCGCAGGGCCGGCTCCCCCAGAGGCTTTCCGTCCAGCGACAGCACCCAGAAACCCCTCTGAAGCCAGCATCGATTCGAACAAGGGTTGCCCGGCCGGCATATCGCTCCAGCGATGGATCTGAAAGAGAGGGGTGTGGCTGTGCTCCAACACCTCGATTTGGAGCTTCTGCAGTTCCTGAAGCCAGGGCAGCAGGCGCCTTCCTTCACTTTCCAGCCGCACCCGCAAGGGCAGGGTGTTGATGAACAGCCCCACCATTGCCTCGATCCCCGGCAGCGGCGCCTGGCGACCCGACGAGGTGACCCCGAAAACCACATCTTGAGATCCGCTGTAGCGGCTGAGCAGCAAAGCCCAAGCACCCAGCATGACGGTGTTGAGGGTGACGCGCCCTCGCCGAGTCAGCTCGAGCAAGGCCTCCGTTTCCTTTTCGGTGAGCCGGGCACTCCTCTGCCCATGGGTCGCTTGCTGCGGCGCAATCTCCCGTGGCTGGCGCCCGCTTCCCAGAGAAGTCGGCCTGTCGAACCCGGCCAGCATCCGGTGCCAGAAGCCTTGCACACCCGCCATGTCCTGCTGGGCGATCCATGCGATGTAGTCCCGATAGGGACGCGGTTGCGGCAGGCCGGGAGAGCTGCCTTCCTCCTGCGCCTGGTAGATGGCAAAGAATTCCCGGAGCAGGATCGGAATCGACCACCCGTCCAGCAGAATATGGTGGTGGCTCCAGACAAACCAATAGGAATCTTCGGAGAGGCGGAACAAGGCAAGGCGCGAGGCAGGGGAATCGGAAAGATCGAACCCCCGACGGGCATCGACCGCCAGGAATCGCTGCAGGCGCAGCTTCTGCCCCTCGGCTTCCAACTCGCTCCAGTCCTCGATCACCCAGTCGGCCTTGACCGTCTTGAAAACCGCCTGCAAGGCCTCTTCCAGGCCTTCCCACAAGAAGACGGTCCGCAGCACTGCATGGCGGCCCGCAACTTGTTGCCAGGCCCGCCGCAGCAATCCGACGTCCAGGCGGCCCTTCAAGCGGCAATGGAATTGCTGCACATACTCGGCCGATTGGGGCTCATGGAGTGCGTGAAAGAGGAGTCCCTTTTGCAGAGGCGAGAGCGGATAGAGGTCCTCGATCGGAGCAAGCTCATCCC
>JANQFM010000650.1 GCA_028277865.1 Acidobacteriota bacterium | reverse complement strand
ACGGCAAGATGATGCCGGCCATCGTGATCCGCGCCGACCCCTATTCCAGCCAACGACCCTCGCCTGCCCCTCCTGTCCAGCCGCACACCCTCAGCAGCGAAGAGTTGGTACGGCATGTGCAGCTAGGGGGACTGGTGGGGCTGGGCGGCGCAGCCTTCCCCACTCACGTCAAACTGTCCCTGCCCGAAGGCAAGCGCATCCGCCACGTCATCATCAACGGATGCGAATGCGAACCCTACCTGACCTGCGACGACCGCCTCATGGCCGAACGCCCCAGCGCCGTGCTGAGGGGAACCGAAATCCTCATCCAGGAATTGGGCGCCGAGCAGGGCACCATCGGCATTGAGGCCAATAAGCCTGAGGCGGTGGAAGCGCTGAGGAAGGCAGTTGGCAGTTGGCAGTTGGCAGTTGGCAGTCCAGAAAGAGGGGGTCAGGAGTCAGGAGTCGGGAGTCAGGAAGAAGGGGAACGCTCAGTTGGCAGTTGGCAGTTGGCTGCTGGCAGTTCAGAGAAGGAATCCTCCGACTCTGGCCTGGAATCCGGAACCCGGAAACTGGAACCCGAGAGCGTTCGCGGATCGCTGTTCGCGGATCGCAGAGAATCTTCTGCCTCTGGTCCTCTCAACTGCCAACTGACAACTGACAACTGCCAACTGACCATCGCCGTGCTCACCGTCAAGTATCCTCAAGGTGCTGAAAAAATGCTCATCGACGCTGTCTTGGGACAGGAGGTGCCCAGCGGCAAGTTTCCGCTGGATATCGGGGTGCTGGTCAACAACGTGGCCACCACCGCCGCCCTGGCCGACTGGTTCGATGAAGGGATCCCTCTCATCGAACGGGTGGTGACCGTCACCGGCCCGGGGCTGGCGCGGCCCCGAAATCTGCTGGTCCCGCTGGGGACGCCCACAGCGGCGCTTATCGAGTATTGCGGCGGACTGCACGAAGCCACCAAGCAGGTCATCGTAGGCGGACCTATGATGGGGATGGCTCAAAAGAGCCTGGAAGTGCCGGTTATGAAAGGGACTTCCGGCGTCCTGGCTATGACTGAAGTGCTGCCCGGCCACGACGTTGAGTATCCCTGCATTCAGTGCGGACGCTGCCTGGAAGCCTGCCCCATCTTCCTGAATCCCACCCGGCTGGCCCGGCTGGCCCAGTCTGACCGGGCGGACGACCTGATGACTTACCACGTGCTGGACTGCTTTGAATGCGCTGCCTGCTCCTACATCTGCCCTTCCAACATCCCTCTCGTGCAGTGGATCCGGATGGGCAAGGCCATGGCCCGGGAGGCGCAAAAAAGGTCATGAGCCAAACGCCCCCCCACACGCCCGACCTGGTCCTCACCAGCCCGCCTTTTCTGCGTGCCGGATGGAGCACGCCCCGCATCATGGGCGAAGTGGCGCTGGCGCTGCTGCCCGTGCTGGCCGCAGGCTGCTGGTTTTTCGGGCTGGGCGCTTTGCTGGTGGTGGCAGCGTCCACCCTGGGTGCGACAGCCACTGAGTGGTTCTTCTGGTCACGCACCCACGGCAGCCTGCGGGACAACAGCGGCTTGCTGACGGGAGTCCTGCTGGGGCTGATCCTGCCCCCCGCATTCCCGCTCTGGATGGCCTTCTTGGGCGGCGTCGCCTCCATCGGGCTGGGCAAGCTGGTCTGGGGGGGATTGGGTCAGAACATCTTCAATCCGGCTTTGGTGGGTCGTGCCTTCCTGCAGGCCTGCTTTCCCACCGCCATCACCACCTGGAACGCTCCTGGAGCCTTTTTCGAGCTGCCCTCCAGCCTCTTCGCCCTCCCCCTCATGCAGGGCCGAATCGACACCCTATCGTCCGCCACACCGCTGGGCCTGGCCAAGTTCGAACAGCAGGTCACCGAGCTGGAACCACTGCTGTTGGGCCACATCAGCGGCTCCATCGGCGAGACCAGCGCCGCAGTCCTCATCCTATGCGGACTTTGGCTGTCGGCCCGGCGCGTTTTCGACTGGCGATTGCCCATCTCGACCTTGCTTTCCGTGGCCGTCTTCAGTGGCGCATTGAACCTCTGGAAGCCGGAGCTTTATCCAGGGCCGCTCTTCCAGATTCTCTCAGGAGGATTGCTTTTTGCCGCCGTATTTATGGTCACCGACCCCGTGACCACTCCGGCAAGCCCTCGGGGCGCCTGGATCTTCGGCATCGGAACGGGTTTTTTGGTGGTCCTGATCCGCATCTTCGGCGGCTTGCCCGAGGGAGTGATGTACGCCATCCTGTTGATGAACGCCCTGACACCTCACCTGAACCGATATACCCAGCCCAGGAGGTTCGGGGGATGAGGCAAGGAGACCGGAGACCGGTAACCGGAGACCGGCAGAGGAGAATCTCCTTTGCGTCTGTGTCTTTGCGGCTTGGCGGCTTGGCGCGAAACTCTCTGGAGGCCCAATGAAACGCGCTGGCTCGTTGCGGCTCATCCTCACCCTCGCTACCGCCGGGCTCTGCTCGGGAATCGTGTTGGTTTGCGTGTTCTTGGCCACCCAGCCGCTGATTGAGCGCAACCAGGCCGAGGCGCTGGAAACCGCCATTTTCCAGGTCTTGCCCACCGCCGCCTCACGCAAGGCCTTCGTGCTGCGCGGCGATGAACTGGCGGCAATTGAAGATGAATCCGCCCTGGGCAACCAGGATGCCGTTTATGCCGGCTATGACGCCCAGGGCAGCCTGGTCGGCTACGGCATACCGGGGGAAGGCGCCGGCTTTCAGGACACCATAAAGCTCATCTTCGGCTTCGATCCGAGCCAGCGCTTGATCGTCGGCATGCAAGTCCTGGAAAGTCGCGAAACCCCCGGCCTGGGCGACAAAATCCTCAAAGACCAAGACTTCCTGGAAAACTTTCGGGCCTTGCACGTCGATCCCCAGATCGTCTCCGTCAAGCACGGCGCCAAGACCGCCGCAAACCAAGTCGACGCCATCAGCGGCGCCACCATCTCCTCCAAAGCCATCGTCAGCATCCTCAACCAGTCCACGAATAGGTGGTCGCCTTATCTCCACCAGAAAGGAGATCCCCAATGATCCCCTCCCCTCATCCC
>JANQFM010000636.1 GCA_028277865.1 Acidobacteriota bacterium | reverse complement strand
AGCTCCCAAGACGAAAGGAAGGAATGCGCTTTTGAAAACCAAGATTCCAGCCTCCTGGGCGCAATTGTAAAACGGCACTCCGAAAAGTCCAAGCGGTCGCCAGACTTTCGCGCTCAGAGAGAGGGCTTCCCTCTGCTTGCCTATTGAGTGGTCTTGACTCATCCAACGGGTTCTTTGGGCCCTTTCCGGCTTGGCGTGAAATTCCCTCTTCCATCTTGGCTCCGCCTGGTATATGCTGAACCGACGGTGGGATCTTGCACCGGACTCCCTGACTGGGTACCTACGCTGCCCGGCATTGCGGGGGCGAAGGGGATCAATATCCTCGGGATCATCGTTTGAAAGGTTCCTTTTTGCCGGACCTTTTCCGAAAGCGTAGGCTTCGGTTCGGGTCTGGAGAGCAAAGGAGCTTTAAACGATGACCGAAAGAAAGACCTTCAAAAAGCGCGTCCGCGCCCGCTCAGCCAAGACAGGCGAGAGCTACACCACAGCCCGGCACCAAGTGATTCAGCACGCCAAGCCGGCAGCCGACCTCGATCCGGCCTATCTGGCCAAGTTGACGGGTATGAGCAATGAAGCCGTGGCCAAAAAGACAGGCAAGGACTGGAACAAGTGGATCGCCGTCCTGGACGCCGCCCAGGCCGACCGGATGAAGCACTCAGCCATCGCCAAATACCTGCACGAAAGACACAAGCTGCCAGGTTGGTGGGCCCAGATGGTCACGGTGGGATACGAACGCGTCCGGGGGCTGCGGGCGGTCAACGAAAAGGCCGACGGTTTCGCAATCAGCAAGAGCAAGACGATCGCCGTTCCAATCTCCCGGCTATTCGAGGCTTGGGATGACGAAGCAAACCGGCGGACCTGGCTGGACGAAGAGCTGACGGTTCGAAAGTCCACTCCCGACAAATCGATGCGCATCGCCTGGGGGGACGGGCGAAGCCGCATCGACGTTTACTTTTACGCCAAGGGAGATGCCAAGAGCCAAGTCAGCCTGCAGCACAGCAAGCTTCAGGATGGGCACGAGGCAAAGGGCTACAAGGAGTTTTGGGGCGAGAGGCTGGGGGACTTGAAGCGCATCCTCGAGGATTGAAGCCGGCCGGTTTCGCCCAGAGACAGCACCTTGTTTTCTCCAATCGCCTGTTCAGCGTCTATGCTGCCCTTTATGCTTGCATATGCGAGGGGTGAAAATGGCACGGACGACAATTCTGCTGGAAGATGATCTGCTGTTGGCTGTAAAGCAGCTGGCGAGCCTCAAGGGGACAACGGCCACCGAGATTATTCGAAAAGCCCTGAAGGCTTATCTCAAGCGGCAGCGCCGGGCCAAAGTGCCGTCCTTCACGGCAATTGGCAGCAGCGGTCAAAGCTCTGTGTCCGAACGGGCGGAAGAGATTCTCCAAGCTGAAGCAGGGAAGCAGGAAGGCTGGTAGATGGCAATTATCTGTGATACCGGGCCTCTCTATGCACTTGCCGATAGGGACGATGAGCATCATGGTGCAGTGGTCGAGGCTGTATCAACGGCCCGTGAGCCCTTGATCGTTCCAGGCTCGGTTGTACCGGAAGTCTGCTATCTCCTGCTGTCTCGTCTTGGGCCGGATGCGGAATTGGGGTTTCTCCGTTCGCTTGCGAGGCAGGAGCTGATGCAGGAGCATCCTTCCAAGCAGGATTTCGAACGGATAGTCGAAATCCTGGAACACTATCAGGAAGCTCGATTCGGGATGGTCGATGCGTCGATCATGGCTATGGCTGAATGACTGAAGATCCAATCGATTCTCACAGTGGATCGCCGAGACTTCTCCATCTACCGGCCTCGTCACTGCAATGCCTTCCGGCTCATTCCCGAAGACTCTGGCTGAGGATTGCTTGGGAGGCCTGTTGGCTGGCGGAGATGACTGTCAATTGACGGTAGAATTGCGCCCGGTCGATTGACTCTCCAATGGCCATTGCAGCCAGAGGCAACCAGAGGCTTGACAGCGAATCCTGCAGCAGGATTGCAGCAGGCAAGATGCCTGCCGCCAGCCGCAAGACCGGGAGGGGACTCCATGTGCCGGTACAATGAAGCCATTGATTCACATAGAGCATCAGCTTCACTCCGCCTACCAGGCAGTAGGCCAATAGGTCTCCCCTCAGCAGCGCAGCCAGCAGCATAGCCGTCAGAAGCGTATCCGCACTGTGGAGGATCTTCCCGATCGGAGGGCGGATGGGATCATAGACGCGATCCACGCAAAAGAGGTGTATCAAGCCCAGCAAGACACAGGCGAATTGGGCTGCCCAGACCTGGGGAAGTGCGAAAAGCGTCAGGGCTGAGGTCACCGTAAAGGCACTGAAGGTCACGACCTCGCGGCTCAGCCACGACTCTCGCCAGTTGAGCACAGCTCGCCAAGCGCGCTGCTTTTGCCCCAGGTGCAGCGTACTGGCGCCGGCGGCCAGTGCTGCCATGCTCAGGAAGGTCAGAGGATCCACCCTGATCTCTGAATTCAACGAGGCAAGGAGCCATCCGACCAGGGTCGCAGCCAGCAGCGTAAAAGCCATCAGGGGCCATTCGCTGCTCAGGCGGACTTTGCCAGATTGGGCAGCCTCGGACGCATTTGCAGCGTCCAAGGCCTGCTGCGGTGGTTGCCAGGTCGTTTCGACCGGTTTGCGCTTCAAGGGTTGAAAGCGAATGGCTGGTTGGGCGGCGGTGTCGGGGAAGCCCGCCACGACTCGCTCTCCCTCCAGCGAACCGAATCCCAAGGC
>JANQFM010000630.1 GCA_028277865.1 Acidobacteriota bacterium | reverse complement strand
TTGACCCATCCCGAAGCCTTGGCGGGCCAACCTGAGCGGCCTGCACCCCCGCCTGAGGCGCCGCCGGTCGCTCCGCCTCCGGTTGTCGAAGAGAAAAAGGTGCCCCAGGAGAAGCCTCCATCGGAAGTAAAGGAATATGAGGAACCCTACATCGACACCTTCCTCTGCACCAGCTGCAATGACTGCATCAAGCTGAATCCGCTCCTGTTCCGCTACACCAGCGACAAGCAGGCCGAGATCGGCGACGCCTCGGCGGGCAGCTACGCCGAACTGGTCAAGGCGGCCGAGATCTGTCCGGCCCGCTGCATCCATCCCGGTACGCCGCGCCCCGAAGACGAGTCGGCCACGCCGGAAGTTGTAGCCAGGGCGGAACCGTTCAGGTAGGCAAGAGAAGTCCAACAGATGGAAACAATTTTGACAGCGGCAGCCATCATGACGGGCTTGGGGACGGTCTTCGGACTGCTCCTGGCCACCGCCGACATCTTTTTGCGGGTGGAGGAAGATCCCCGCCTGGAAGAGCTGGACACCCTGCTGCCCGGCAACAATTGCGGCGCCTGCGGCCAGCCGGGTTGTCACGCCTTCGCCGAAAAGCTGCTCGACGGCCAAGTGCAACCGGCCCGGTGTACGGTCAGCAGCCCGGAAGGCCTGGAAGAGATCGCCCACCTGCTGGGGGTGGAAGTGGGCAGCCAGGAAAAGGTTGTGGCCCGACTCAAATGCGCCGGAGGGCATGGGCTGGTGCGCGAGCTGGCGCCCTACCAAGGCATCGAGTCCTGCCGCGCCGCCGTGCTGGTCAACGGCGGAGGACGGGCTTGCGCCTGGGGCTGCCTGGGGCTGGGGGACTGCGACCGGGCCTGCACCTTCGACGCCATCACCATGAACAGCCAAGGCCTGCCGACGGTCCACTTGGATGCCTGCACCGCATGCGGTGACTGCGTGGATGTCTGTCCGCTGGACCTTTTCGTGCTGGAACCCGTTTCGCACAAGCTCTTCGTGCAGTGCAACTCGCCCCTGGCGGGCGAAGCGGCCCGGCTGCGCTGCCAGGTGGCCTGTGACGCTTGTGGGCGCTGCGCTGCCGACAATCCAGGGGCGGTGGAAATGGTCGGCGGGCTGCCGGTGATCCATTACGAGGGGGAGGAAAAGCCGCAGGAGAAGGCGACTTGGCGCTGTCCGACGGGGGCCATCGTGTGGCTGAAGGGTCAGCAGTTCGAGGGAGAGTTTCGCGCAAAGACGCAAAGTCGTAAAGAAGAAGACGCAAAGGGAAGATTCTGAGATGTGTGCGGAGATTCTCGATAGCCTGCAAGCCCTGGTCCAGACGGAAGCGCGGATCTGTCAGGCATTGGCGACCGCTCCCGGCTGGGGCATCGAAGCAGAAGGGCGGCGAGTGACTGGGGTCGAGCCCAGCGAACCCCGGTCAGCGGGGATGACGGTCCTGCCGGCCGGCTCGGCGGCTGAAACGGTGGCTTCGGCCATGGGGACTGCTTTGGCGGGGTTGCGCTCGGCAGCCTTTGTCGATGGCCCGCTAGCACAAGCCTGCTCCCCCTTGAAGGCTGCCGCCCGTCAGCACGTGCAGCTAGTGGTTCACGCTGCGTTGCGGCAAGGTGCAAACGGCAGCCATTCGGAATATCACGCCTTGGCCGACAGCGGACTCTTCCTGATCTTGCCCCACACCGCCCAGCAAGTCCTGGACTTCACTTTGCTGGCCCGCTGGCTGACCGAGCAGGCCCTTTTGCCGGGATTGGTGGCTTGTGACCAGCATAGTGCGGGGGCTTTGCAGATCCCCTCGGACGAGCTGATCCAGGACTTCTTAGGCAACCCGGACGATGAGATCGAATCGCCCAGTGCCGCGCAGGCGCAGAATTTTGGCGAATGGCGACCGCGGCGAGTGGGCTGGTTTGACCCCGACCGACCGGCGGCGCTGTCGGCAACGCGTTCCTCGGACGAAGAGACCGTCGCAGAGGCAGGGCGCGAGATCTTCTTCCGCCAGCATTTGCCCCAGATGGCCGCCCATGGCATGCAGGAGCTTTCCAAACGCATCGGACGCCCGCTTTCCTGGCTGAACCGCTACCGATGCGAGGACGCCCGATACCTGCTCATCGCCCAAGGCGCTGCTTTTGAAACCCTTCGGGCTGTGGTCGATCAGCTCCGGCGCGAAAAGAGATGGAAGATAGGAGCGCTGGGCGTCACTTGGCTGAGGCCTTTCCCTGCGGAAGATCTGCGTCAGGCGCTTTCTGGCAAGAAAGCTGTCGCGGTTTTTGAATGCGCCCAGCCGCCATTTGGCGCAATGCCTGCACTGATGCAGCAATTGCGCAGCCTTGCAGGCACCGATGTGGGCCAATGGGTTTCGGCCCTTTACGGCAGCGGAGGTCAACTGCTGGATGCCGGCCAAGTGGTCAAACTGGCTGCAGAGCTGACCAGCCGTTCGCCCCGAACACACCTCCAACTGGGGATCCAAGGCCGGGCCGATCGTCGTGATTTCCCCAAGCGCGAAAGCCTGCTGGCAGCAGCAGCCAACGACTATTCCGCCCTGCAAGGCATGGCTGTGTCCCGCAACAAGCCACTGGACGAGGCTGCGCCCGGGAATTCCCGCTTTCTCTTTCTGGGAATCGGCCGTCCAGCCTCCAGCACGGCACTCAGACGGCTGGTTGAGGCGGCTTCGACATTGGGCTTTGCACAAGGCTTGATGCACTTCCCTGAGCCGGGACTGGCTGCATGCCGAGTCCAGGCCGGAGAGCAAGCCGTCGCGGTTGCCGAAGCTGGTGCAGCTCTGGACTTGGTGCTGATCGAAGGCGGGATCCTGCCCAACTGCCGCAGCAATCCTCTCTCGGAACTCCGCCAGCAAGGTCGACTGGTGATCGCCTTTGAAGGCTCCGGGCAAGACCTCTGGCAGCGTATCCCCGCCCCCTGGAAGTCGGAAATGCGCCGCTTGGACGTGCGCCTCTACCGAACGGCGCAAGGCTTCGAGGCTCTGCTGCAGGCTGCTTCAGAATTCCTCTCAGGCCATGAGCCTTCCAGTCTGGAACGCTGGAAGGAGTGGCCGGAAACCGTGACGGAATTCGATCGAGTCCCGGCCCTGGTCCGCCAATTCCCAGACACCGGACCTGTCTATCAGAACCTTCCCCGTTTCTGGGGGGAAGTGGCACAACCGCAGCTGCAGAGCAATCCGGATCGGGTTCCCGACCCCCTCACCGCACTGGGCGCCGTCCCCGCCTGCAGTGCCGCACTGACCCGTCCGGAGGTCGTCCCCTGGGCTCCAACTCTGCCCGTTTTGGAAGCTGAAAAATGCACAGGCTGCGGAATCTGCTGGACATCCTGCCCCGACTCGGCAATCGGAGCGGCGGCGCTCGGAGTCCGTGAGCTGCTCGACCATAGGGTGGCAGCCAGCGGATCCGAGGCGCGGCTGGCCTCGGCCCTGCAGCGCTGCCACAAGGCAGTCGCCTCAAATACTTCAAGCGCCATCTTTGAAAAAGGGCGCCAAGCCTGGTGTACCGAAGGCCTGCAGAAAGCCTATCGGGAAGCCGCCGCCAAGATCCGGATTCCCGAAGGTCAACGTGCTGACCTCGACCAGCTGATCAGTGCGACATCCCGCCATGCAGCTCAGCTCATACCTGTGGTTTGCGACCTCTTTTTTGGTGGTCCCCGGCAAGCCGGGAACGAGGGCGGGCTTCTTTTCCTAGCCACCGATCCTTCGATCTGTACCGGCTGCGGAATCTGCATCGAAGCCTGTCCGGAAGATGCCTGGCAAACTCATGCCTGCGACCAGGAGGCCATCGCCCAGGCCCAGCGGCAGTGGACGGCCTGGGAAGCGCTGCCCGACACCAGCGGCGCCGCAATCGCTCAGGCTTTGGAAGGCCCTGAACCTGGACGTCTGGCGACTGTGACGCTTTCGCGCCATTGCGCCCAAGCTCAAATCGGCACCGGACTGGGCGAAGCTGGATCGGGTGCCCGCCTGGCGGCCCGATTGGCCACCGCTTCAGCGGAATACGAGGGCCAGCAGCAGGTTCAACGAAGGCTGTCCCGCTGCCGCGATCTGAGC
>JANQFM010000596.1 GCA_028277865.1 Acidobacteriota bacterium | reverse complement strand
TCTCTGTGCCTGCCGGGTAAGCTGGGGCCGTTGCCAGCCCCAGCTCCCCTAAGAACCGGACGTGCCTGTTTCCAAACATCCGGCTCAAGCCCCCAGTAAGGTCGATTTCTCGGCCCGGCCTGCTGGGCCTGCCACCGCCGCGCTCTGGTTCAAGGCTCGACGCCTACGGGCCTCCTCTCGGCGGAGCCGACGCTGCCGCTCTCGCCGTTGGCGGAAGTAGGCGGCAAAATCGGGGTCGAAAGGGTTGGCGTCGGCGCGCACCTTGACGTGCCTTCGGATGGGCAGGCTGCTGGCCCGGAACAGGTCCAGGCACGCCGTCCTGCCGTCCTCGGGCCGGAGAGGCGCCGAGAAGATCCAGTTGCGATTTCCCTGGGTACGGAAATATTTCTCTTTCACCCATTGGGAATTCTTCTTGGGATGCCTTCTTCGCGCCCATCTCCAGAGGCTTTTGAAGATGCACCAGTCCGCGTACTGGAAAGTCCGCTTGGCCACCAGGCGCCGGTTCTGATTGGCCCAGCCGCGGATGCGGCGGTTCAGGTGGCGAATCAGGTCGGGCGCCTTCATGGCGGGGTTGCGGCAGATGAATTCGCGGGTGCCCCTGAGGAAGCTGTGCAAGTTGTCCTTGCTGGGCTTGATGAGGAGCTTGCCCTTGTACTTGCGCAGGTGAGCCCCGAGAAAGTCGAAGCCTTCGTCAATGTGCGCGATCTTGGTCTTGTGCGCCGACAGGCGCAGAGTGCGCACAGCCAGGAAGTCCGCTGAGGCGGACAAGACTTCTTGCTGCAGCAACTCACTGGAGTGAGCGATGCTGACGAAGTCGTCTGCGAAGCGTACCGTATGGACCGGCAAGCTGTGCGGGACCGCTTGGCGGATCGCTTGCTGCAAGCCGTCCAGGGCCAGGTTGGCCAGGACGGGGGAGATGATCCCTCCTTGCGGCGTTCCTTCCTGGGTGGGGTGGAAGGCTCCCTTTTCCAGGTATCCGGCCTGGAGCCACTTGCGCAGGATTGAGGCATCCATGGGGATGTTCTCAAGCATCCAGGCGTGGCTGAACCGGTCGAAGCAGGATTCGATATCCGCCTCGAGAATGGCTGCAGGAGCGCCCTTCCTCGCCAAGACGATGAAGCACTGCTCCAGGGCGTCGGCGATCGAGCGCCCCAGCCGAAAGCCATAGGAATGGCGGTCGGCTGTGGTCTCCGCGACGGGGTTCAGGGCCAGCAGGTGACACGCCTGCTGAGCTCGGTCGCTCATCGTGGGGATGCTCAAGGGCCGGCGCTTGCCGCTTTTCTTGGGGATGTAGATCCTGCGCAGGGGCAGGGGCCGGTAGCCTCTGCCCCTGATCGATCCGATGGCCTGCATCTTCTCCTCGGGCGTTTTCCAGACGATGCCGTCCACGCCCGGGGTCCGCTTGCCGCGGTTGGTGACGACCCTCCGCACGGCCCACGCCTTCGCACTGAAGGAGCGGGTCAGCAGCCGCTGCAAGGCTTTCGCCTTGCCGTAGCGCCTCTGGCGGACAGCCTTTGCAATACGCACCTGCAGCCGTCTGACCTCGCGGTTGACGGCACGCCAGTCAATGGCGTGCCACTGTGCCGCCAAGGGGGAAGGCGCACCAACTGATGGGTTGCCCACCGTCGCCATTTGCTTTCCTTCCTGTAAACGGTTCTCCAAGCCTTCTTGCAATCGGGGACCAGTCGGACGTGGGCTCACTTTCGTGCCGGGTGACCTTCAAACCCGTATCCGCCTCGTTACAAGGCGGCCTTCGCTTTTTCCGACCTCCCAAGCCCGCACCCCTGTCGGCTCGCCTTGCGGCTCGCTTCCCGGCCCCGGAGGGCAGGAGGGATACGGGGTTTCCACGTTCCGCTCCTGAAGTGCGCGGGGTCAGGCGCCTGCTATCGACCGGGGGGCCGTTTCGGCCACGAGGCGGCATCACCGAATCCGCCTTCCGGCCCCCATGCCTTTTGGCCCAAGCCTTTCAACCACTTTGGCTTGTTCACAGTCACGGTCTTTATCGCAGATTCACATGCGTTCACCATACCCGCTGTCTAGTATTACTCTGTTAAGTAGTGTCGTCGAGCACACCGTCAAACTTTGTCCCGCAGCAGTAGCAGAACCCGATCGATCTCAGCAAGAACGGGCGGATCGCGCGGAGCGTCCGTTCCCACGTGAGCCCAGAAGTTTTTTTTGGAGCGCAGGTAAAGCGTCAGCACAAACAAGTAGGCCACCGCGGCGAGCACCAGGTGGTGGTGAAAGCCTCGCCAGGAGCGCCCTTCGAAGTGGTCCAGCCCCAAGTCGTCCTTGGAGCGCCGGTAGTACTGCTCGATCTGCCATCGCGACCGGCTCAGCTTCAGGCAACGGGCTTTTGTGGGAGGCCGGCGGAAATGGGCCAGGTAGCAATGGTAGGGCTCCTCGTCGCCCTTCGGCCAGTCGACGACCAGCCACGCCTTCTCCAGCCCGCCTCCCGGAAGGCGCAGCTGCTGGCCCAGATACACCTGCATCCAGGCCAGCCGGGTCTCGTGCGTCTTCCCGCCCGCCGCCGTCCACTGGCAACGCTTCCAACCGCGGCCCGGCATGGCCGACGCCATCTCCCGCAGGGTCCGGGCCGGCTTGGCCGTCGGCGACACATGGCGGCGGGTCCTCTTCAGCACTGTCTCCACTTCGTGGTCCCAGCCCGTGTGCGAGCCGGGGGTCACCTGCAGGAAATACTCCAGGCCCAGCCCGCGAAGCCCGGCCCGGAAAGCGCCGCTGTCGCCGTAGACCGCGTCCCCCAGCACGGGGGCCGCAGCCACCCCGTCCGCCAGCGCTTGCCCGATCAGCTGCAAGGCCAGCTGCGGCTTGGTCGCGAAGGCGACCTCCCCAGGCACCCCGCAGGCCCGGCAGCGCGGCCGGTCCTGCGCCCAGCTCTCAGGCAGGTAAAGCTGCGCGGCGACCGGGGCCGCCACGCATCCGCTGCTCACGGCCACCTCCACGCTGACCTGGCAATTGGCCGTCTTGCCCACAGAGCCGCAGTACTGGTAGCCCACCCCCACGGAGTGCCGCCCTTGCTTGACCCACCCGGTCTCGTCGACCACCCAGGCGTCAAAGGGCTCCAGGTGGGGGATGACCTCCCGGCGGACCGCCTCCCAGACGGCCCCTTCGTCCCAAGGGCTGTCCGTGATGAACTGCTGAAGACGCTGGCTGTCCACACCCAGCCGCCCGGCCATCGGCTCGATCGACTTGCGCTTGCCCGGGATCAGCAGCCCCTCGACGTAGTTCGTCGCTGCCACCCGGCGTTCCAGTCTCCCGACGGTCGCCGTCAGCGGCAGCATGAAGTCTTTGAAGTCCTCGACGCTCCTTCGCCAAAGTTCAAGGTTCCATTCCATGGCCAGGAGCCTACTATACGCTCCTGACACTACTTAACAAAGTAATACTAG
>JANQFM010000581.1 GCA_028277865.1 Acidobacteriota bacterium | reverse complement strand
ATGCCTGGCGCGCCGGCTGCGCCGCATGGGCGCCGGCCCAGGACGGACGGTGGGAGTGTGCCTTCCCCGCAGCGGCGACTTGATCAGTTCCATGCTGGCTGTCCTCAAGTCCGGCGCTGCCTATGTTCCTGCCGAACCGGACTTCCCCCCGCTGCGCATCGGGGAGTACCTCCGTCAAGCACGGGCCAAACTGTGCCTGACAACCCACCGGACTGCCCGGCACAGCGGCCTGGACGAATTGCCCGTGCGCAAGGTCTTTGTGGAAGAGACGCCCCTGAAGGCGCTGCACAAGAGGACGGGCCCGCAAGCTGGAGGCGACGACCTGGCTTATGTCATCTTCACTTCGGGATCCACCGGACGCCCCAAAGGCGTGGCCGTGCAGCATCGTCCGGCGGTCAACCTGATCGAGTGGGTCAACCGTTCCTTTCAAGTGGGGCCGATGGACCGGCTGCTGTTCGTCACTTCGCCCTGCTTCGACCTGTCGGTTTACGACATCTTCGGCACGCTGGCAACCGGCGCCGGCATCCGAATCGCCTCCCAAGCCAGCCTCCAAGAACCCCGCCTGCTGGCTCGAATCCTGTGCCGGGAAGAGATCACTTTTTGGGATTCGGCACCGGCGGCCTTCGAGCAAATTCTGCCATTCCTGCCGGGCAACGCAGCGGTTGCCAGCAGCCTGCGGCTGGTTTTCCTGAGCGGTGATTGGGTGGCCCTTTCCTTACCTCCTTCGATCCGCCAGATCTTCCCGCAGTCGCGGATCATCGTCTTGGGAGGCGCCACCGAGGCCACCGTCTGGTCGAGCTTCTTCGAAGTCGAAACCACCCGGCCTGACTGGAATAGCGTTCCCTATGGCCGTCCGATTCAAAACAGCAGCTACCAGATTCTCGACTCGGCAGGGCAAGCCTGTCCGGTGGGTGTGCCTGGAGACCTGGCAATCGGAGGGCAAGGCCATTCCATCGGATACCTGCACCGCACGCGACTCACCGCCGACAGCTACCGCCCCGATCCCTTCAGCGCGCTTGCTGGTGCCGTGCTCTACCTGACGGGAGACCGGGCCCGCTGGATGAAGGACGGCAATGTCGAGTTCCTTGGACGCCTCGATCAACAGGTCCAACTACGCGGCTACCGCATCGAATTGGGCGAAGTCGAGGCAGCCTTGGGAGGATTGCCGGGCGTCGAGCAAGCCGTAGTGGTGATGCGGGAAGGGCGCCTAGTGGCGTATGTGAGCAGAAGGGGTCGGGAGTCGGGAGTCGGGAGTCAGAAAGAAAGGGAGGGGGAGGTGAGAAACCGCAGAGGGCGCGGAGGCAGAACGCAGAGGAGCGCAGAGAAATCTTCTCACCGTCCTCTGCGTCTTTTCTCTGCGTCCTCTGCGGTTCATCCCCCTTCCCTACGCTCCCACCTCCAATCCCGCCTGCCCGACTACATGATCCCCTCGCAAGTCGTTGAGTTGGAAGAACTGCCTTTGACGCCCAACGGCAAGATCGACCGCAAGGCGCTGTTGAGCCTGCCGCTCGGAGTGGAAAGGCTGGAACGGACAGTGCCTGTGTCGCCCCTCGAGCAACTCTTGGCCGGCATCTGGAGAGATCTGCTCAATGTCGAGGCCGTGGGAAGGGAGGACGATTTTTTCGCCCTGGGAGGGCATTCGCTGCTGGCCACTCAGCTAGTTTCGCGCATTGGCCAAGCCTTGCATGCCGAGGTGCCCTTGCGGACGATTTTCGAATCGCCTCAACTCAATTCGCTGGCTCGAAAAGTCGAAGGAATCCGCTCGTCAGGCCTTCAAAAAGCCTTACCGCCCCTGCGCAAAGCGCCTCGGGATTCCAGCCTGCCGCTTTCTTTCGCCCAGCAGCGCCGCTGGTTCCTGCACCAAGTCGATCCAACCAGCCCCATCCACAACATTCCGGCAGCCGTCCGCCTGACCGGGCAGCTCAACCTGGCAGCCTTGCAGGCCGCCCTTCAAGCCGTCGTCCAACGCCATGAAGTGCTGCGGACCAACTTCCCCGTCCGCCGTAACCTCCCGATCCAGCGCATCCGGGACAATGCCTCGGTTGCGCTGCCCCTGATCGACTTGACCGGATTGAACGAAGAGCGACGGCATCGCGAGCAAAGCCACCTGCAAAACCAAGAAGTCCGCCGCCCCTTTGATCTGGCCCAGGGCTCTTTGTTGCGAACCGCCCTGATTCTGCTCGAGGAAAGGGAGTCTCGCGCCAAGCACGCCAAGACGCGAATGTCAGTTGGCAGTTGGCAGTTGGCAGTTGGCAGTTCGGAACCCGGAGCCCAGGATCTGGAACCACTGCCCTCTGCAGGTCACCGGCCTCCGGCCTCCGGCTTCCCTTCTTCCTCCGTCCTTCTCCTGACCATGCACCACATTGTCTCCGACGGCTGGTCGATGAGCATCCTGATCGACGAGCTTTC
>JANQFM010000572.1 GCA_028277865.1 Acidobacteriota bacterium | reverse complement strand
TACCGCCCCAGGCCGTCGATGAGGCTCCTGAGAGTAATCCGATCGGCCTGCCCGAACTGTCCGAAGGCGCAAGGGATCCGAACGGCAGCCTTGCCATTCCGGCATCCGAGCAGGGCTGTGGGTGCAAGAGCGGCCCAGTCGGCCTTCCGCCGGCCTTCGTTTACGCTGTTGGGACCATCGAACCACGCTTTTCCAGCTTGGGCATCGAGAAGGAGTTTCTTCAGGCCGTCAAGCAAGGAGAAACGGCCGATCTCACCGATGGCCAGGTGTTCCACCAGATTCTGGAGCAGGAGGAGAACCGCTACCTGGCCCGAAATAGCTGTTTCCTTTTCAAAGTGGAAGGAATCGAAACCTATCTTCTTCAGCCCAAAGCCGAAGAGGACCGTATTCAGCTGATCGAAGCGACCCGTCCCGGCAGCGGCAACCAGCGCAACGTTGTGATCGGGACCTTGGGCCACATCGCGCCTCCGGAGGCCTGCAACGGCCTTCAACTGCCGGTCGTCTATTACGATCGCATCTATTCCTTCGAAATCGACGATTTCGTCAATACCGTCCCCCGGCCCAAGGGTGTGGACAAGAAGGCCTTCCGGGAATCCGCCCGGGAGCTTTTCTTCAGATTCATGCAGATCGGCGACAACGCCGGACAGGAAGACGGGCACCGGGCCATCAACTACGTCGCCCTGCGCTATCCGGCCGTCTACGCCAAGAGTGTCGCCATGCACGCAGCCGACAAGAGCCTTACTGAAGTCGAGACCCGCATCTCCAGCTTGAGCGGCAGCCGCAAGATCTTGGACGTCATCTTCTCCTACACAGATCGCAACACCGATGTGGCGGAGAAGTTTTTCACCCGTGTCGACGTGACCGAGGAGTGGATCTTCCTGGTCAGCAAACTGCAGCCCTACTTCGATCGAAGCCATTGATCAACGCGGCTGGAGGGTAACAATGCATGAGCCAAAGCAAAAGGCGGCATCCAATCTGCCAGAGCCCTGGCGGCTCAATCTCCCCGGTTTTATCGACGAGGAGATCGGCCTGGGAAGCGTCATCCAGTCGCTGACCCGCTCCATCGGCATTCGGTCCTGCGCCGGCTGCCGCCGACGGGCCGATTCACTCAACCGGAGGATGGTCCTCTCTCCCGGCAGGCGGGGAAGGATCTGAGGCCGTTTACCTCGGGCCAGGGCAACTGGATTGGCCTGGACCCGAACAAATCCGAATCAAGGAGATCAAGATGATCAAGTTCGAGTTTTCAGCTGAACAGTCCTTCGGCGCCTGGCCGCCTGGCACAGGCTCCGTCATCCCGGCTTCCTTTGCCAGGCTTTCACGGGCCAAGTGCTGCCCCAGTGCTTTCGAAGGCTGCTGCAGCTTCGTCGAAAGCAGCGGGAATCGAAAAACACAGTGCATGGTGCGCAAGGCCTGCTTCAACAAGCCGGGAGGGAGGTTGGTGGGCGACAGCCGATGCTGTTAGCCCGGATTTCCTCGCTCAGCAACTTTTCAAACCCCTTTTTGACACCCGTTGTAGATACGGGCAAACAGGAAAAAACTATGTCATTACTAAGATTCAATGCTACCAACACGCTGGGATCCGGCCCGGCAGGATTCAGGTCGACGCCTAGAAGGCTCAGCACCACCGTCCGCAGGAGCTTCAACCTGCGCAGTTGCGGCTCTGCCAATATCCAGGTTCTGGACTTCCCGGGCGATGTCACTGCCTTGACCACCTTGCGCCAAGAGTTTTTCGGCTCAGGGAAGAGCAGGAGATACCGAGCCTTCAAGCAAGGCAATGCCGTGGTGGTGAATTGCCATGTCGTGGGAGGATGCGGAGGTTGCCGCGGCGAACTCCTGATCACCCACAAATGAGCGCATGCTGAGCGGGTCCGGGAGTTTCACGCCTTCGGGCGAGAAAGGCAAAGGACTATCGGCTATGAATGGATTCCCGGAACGTTAGCATTGGGTTGACCCGTGGGAGGAATCGACTCGAGAAGTTTCTCCGGGGCGAGCCCCGACGGTGGCGTTTTTGCCAGGCTTCATGGCACGTGCTTCCGTCAAATCAGCAAGTCTCAGGACAACTTGTCAATTTGCACTTGTTTTCAGAATCTTCATTGCGTTATTCTATTTTGGCAGCGAGTCTAATGATGTTGTCAAAACTAGGGCCAGGCTGGTTTGGTCGAAAGCTTGACCGGCCATGCGGATGGCCCAGGGAGGATTCAAGACGTGAAAAAGAAGATGGCGCGAGTTTTTCTGTTGGCTTTGTTCCTGGTCGCTTCCTTCGCAGCGCTGACGCCGGCGGTCGAACAGACTGCCACTGCTGTCCCCTTTTGCGAGGCTTTGGGCCCGGGCTATCCTTGTGATGATTACTGCTACTGTACGACCAGCCCTCACAATGCCGTGGTTGTCGCCGGCTGTTGCCTTTCGACAGCCTTTACCTGCAGCTAACCCCAGCTAACCCCAATGCTGCTCACTTAAGGATAGAAACTGGCGCGAACATTAGATGGCCACGTGCCGGGCTCGTCCCGGTCGGGCCGTGTTTGGAAACCAGAACCGGGCAAAAGGCATGATGCGCCACCCCCGAGCTTGCCTCGGTGGGGCGATGTTTCCTGCGCAGAGGGCGAAATGGCCGGATTGCAGCAAGTGCCCGCAAAAGCTACTTGTCGGAGATTGGGATCACAGCCATGAAACATC